>CAZCCS010000079.1:0-10914 GCA_964497005.1 uncultured Acidimicrobiaceae bacterium
ACCCGGTGGTAGGTGATCTCGGCGGTAACGCCGAGCGGATCATCGCCGCGCTTGAGATCGCCGAGGACGCCGGCGCCGACCTGGCCGTCTTCCCCGAACTCGCGATCGCCGGCTACCCGCCCGAGGACCTGCTGCTCAAGCCCGGGTTCGTTTCTGACAACCTTGCCGCCCTCACCAAGGTCGCTTCGGCCACCGAGCGCTGCGTCGCGGTCGTCGGCTTCGTCGACGAGCAGATGGACTTGTACAACGCGGCCGCTGTGTGCGCCGGCGGCGAGGTAAGGGGGGTGTACCACAAGCAGCTTCTCCCGAACTACGCCGTGTTCGACGAGCAGCGGTACTTCGCTCCGGGCGGTGGTGCGGCTCAGCTCTTCGGTATCGGGGGGGTGAGGGTTGGCGTTTCGGTGTGCGAAGACGCGTGGAGCCCTAACGGACCGATCGCCGCCCAGGCAGCGGCCGGCGCGGAGCTGGTGATCAACATCAACGCGTCGCCTTACTACATGGACCGGGTCCAGGAGCGAAAGCAGATGCTCGCCACTCGAGCCGCCGACGCCAGCTGCGCGCTGGTGTACGTCAACTGTGTTGGCGGGCAGGACGAGTTGGTGTTCGACGGGGGATCGCTCGTGTTCGACGCGACAGGTCGGTTGCTCGCGTCACTTCCGCAGTTCGTCGAGGAGATAGCGCTTCTGGACCTCGACGTCCGGCCGGTGTACCGCAAGCGCCTTCTCGACCCGCGGGGGAGGATCACGACAGCGCCTCTTCCCGTGTTGGAGGTGACCGCCGAGTCGCGCCATGGGCTTGACGGCGAGCGGCTCCCGCTTCCGAAGGCCGAACCTCTGCTTCCTGAAGCGGAGGTCTACACCGCCCTCGTCACCGGCACCCGGGACTATGTGTTGAAGAACGGATTCACCGATGTGGTGATCGGGCTGTCCGGAGGAATCGACTCTTCGCTGGTCGCGACCGTGGCTGCGGACGCGCTCGGCGCGTCCCATGTCCATGGGGTCGCAATGCCTTCGCGCTTCTCGTCGGCCTCCTCCGAGGGCGACGCAGCCGTGCTCGCCGCCAACCTCGGAATCGAATTCAGAGTCGTCCCGATCGAGCCCGCCCACTCGGCTTTCCTCCAGCTTTTGGAACCGAGCTTCTCGGGCCGCGCCGAGGATCTAACCGAGGAGAATCTCCAGAGCCGCATTCGTGGCGTGTTGTTGATGGCGCTTTCCAACAAGATGGGTTGGATGGTCCTGACCACCGGCAACAAGAGCGAAACAGCAGTCGGCTACTCCACCCTCTACGGAGACACAGCGGGCGGATTCGCGGTGATCAAAGACGTGCCGAAGACGCTCGTCTACAGGCTTTCCGAGTGGCGAAACACAAACGGACCCCAACCGGCGATTCCCGAGAGTGTCCTGGCCAAACCGCCATCGGCGGAGTTGCGCGCTGACCAGCGCGACGACCAGAGCCTGCCGCCTTACGAAGTTCTCGACCCGGTGCTGATGGATTACGTGGAGGGGGACCTGACCGCCGGGGAGCTGGTCGACGCGGGACACGACCCGGAAGTCGTGCGCCAGGTTGTTCGCTTGGTCGATTTGGCCGAGTACAAGCGCCGGCAGAACCCACCTGGGGTTCGAGTGACCCCCAAGGCGTTTGGCCGTGATCGGCGTATGCCGATCACCAATCGCTACCGGTAAGGCGTGGCTCGAGGCCCACTACAATACGGTCCGTGACTGCCCCACTTGCGAGCGTGAGCGCACCTCGAAGGGCCCGGTCCCCGAGAGGACAGGGTGAGCAGCTGAGAGATGAGATCCTGATCGCGGCGGAACGGATCCTGATCGAGACGAACGACCAGTCGGCGTTGTCGATAAGAGCCATTGCCACTGCTGTCGGAGTGACGCCCCCGTCCATCTATTTGCACTTCGCCGACCGGAACGACTTGGTCTTCGCGGTGTGCGAGAGGCACGCCGAGCAACTCGAGCAGGCCATGGCCCGAGCCGCAGAGGGTATCGAGGACGCCTGGGAACGGATCCGCCGGCGCGGATACGCCTACATGCAGTGGGGTCTCGACAACCCGGAGCACTACAGGATTCTCATGATGAGTCGGCCCGACCATACGCCGGACCGGTTCGTCGACGGGCGGCTGGCCGACACGGCAGGGCTCGTACCTGTTGCCGAGGACCTGGCCGCCGCGATCGCCAGCGAGAAGGTCACGTTGGACGACGATCCGCTCGAGATCACCAAGACGCTGTGGATGATGATCCACGGAATGGTCTCCCTGGTTATCTCGAAGCCGGATTTCCCCTTCGGGTCCGTCGACGTGGTGTACGAGCGCCTTTTCGAGCTTGTTCGCCGCGGGCTCGTCTCCCACTCGGTGACGACCGAGCTCTAGCCGGCGATCCGTGCCGCTAACGCTCGAGGACTCGGCGCGCCTCTCCGGCGGTCACTGCTGGGTCGAGCGCCGGTTGTTCGAGATAACGGGCGGCTGGGTCCGCTCGACGCCGGAACCGGAGCCGAAGCTGATGCTGGACCGCCACAGCCAGCACCATGCCTGGAGGGCGAGGCAGTGGTGGGATCGCCTCCCAGTCCTTGACGACGTGGATCGCGAGGCGCTGGTCGCCCCGCCCGCTCCGGCTGTAGCCGCCCTGATGGACACCCTCGCCGGGCTGGGGGTGACCGTTCCCCGCCTTGCCGGGCTGTACAGGGTCGCCCTCGCGCGTGTGCACGTCTCCTACAGGGCCCACAAGGGGCTCGCCGGTCCGGTCGCGGACGGGTCGGTCCTGCGGACTCTCGACATCGTCGGGCGTGACGTGATCCGCGACTGGACTGAAGGGGAAGCAGCCCTTCAGTCCCTTCTGATCACCCGCGGCGCCGTGGAGGAGGCGTCGGCGGCGGTTGCGAGGCTGGAAGGGCTGCTCGCCGGACCTGCCGGGTAGTTACGCCTCGCCCAACTGCGATCGGTAGGACCGCCAGGCGAGAGCGGTCGCGCCTCCGCCAGCGGCTGCGACCGCGGCGGCCACGGAGCCGTAAGTCCAAGCCCGCCGGTGGCTGTGGCGGTCCTCGCCCACTTCCTCACCGGACGCGATGGCCATTGCGGCGTCGACGACGGTCTGCTCAGCAGGTTCGACGACGGCCGAGCCGAGGAGGCGGGAGAACCGGGCCACCTCCCAGCACCGCTCGGCGGCCACTTGGCGAAGGTGCCGGTCAGGGTTGACAGCGACCGGATGCCCGACCGCCTCGAGCATCGGCACGTCTGTGGCCGAGTCGCTGTAGGCGTACGAGGCGGACAGGTCGATACCATCCCTCCGGGCGATCTCGGCGACCACCTCCGCCTTCGCCGAGGCGTACACGTAACGCTCCAGTTCCCCCGTGTAGCGACCGTCCCCATCGACCCGGGCGACACTGGCCACCGCTTCATGAACACCGAGCCGCTCGGCGATCGGCTCGACAATCTCCGCCGGCGCTGCCGACACCAGGTAGACCCGCCGCCCCTCGGCGATGTGCCGGTCGATCAGCTCCCGGGCTTCGACGTAAGTGATCGGGTCGACCGCGTCGACCAAGGCCTCGACGACGATCCTCCTCACCTGGCTGCGATCCCATCCCTTGGTCACCGCGAGAACCGACCGTCGCACCTTCTCGAGCCGCTTGGGGCTGGCTCCCCGATGCCTGTAGACCAGCTGGGTGCAGGCGCCTCGGGCCAGGGCCCGCCGGGTGACCAGGCCCTCTCGCCGGAAATGGCCGGCGAACGCCATGATCGAGGCGCGGTCGATGACGGTCTTGTCGAGGTCGAAGAAAGCCGCCTCCATATCGCGCACTTTACGGGCGTCGGTCACCTACGCGGTGTCGGTCTATACGAAAATTGGCTTTAGAACGGGGGCTAGGTAATCGGCTGGAAACGTCGAATTAACTTAGGCCGGTCGGGGAAAATAGCCGGACAAAAGGGACAGAAGGGTTCGACGTGGACAGGTTGATGGACTGGTTGGTCCAGCGGCAGGGCGCGCGCAAGGGTCTGACCGTTGCCGGCGCCGGCCTGGTCGCGATCGCCGTCGTGTTCCTGGCGTTCCCCATATATACCGACTTCGTCCACAACAGCCTGCAGGGCAAACTCAGCAAGGAGCTCGGTGCGTCGACCACCAAGCAGGCTTACCTGGCCGGCACCCTGCGATCGGGCCAGAGCCTTACCCGGATCGAGATTCCCAGGCTCGGGGTCAACGTCGTGGTCGTCCAGGGAATCGACGAGAACTCCCTGAAGGCCGGAGCCGGCCATTATCCGGAGACCCCTTTGCCGTGCAACGCCGGTGACGTCGCCATCGCCGGGCACCGCACGACCTACGGCAAGCCTTTCGCCAACATCGACCGGCTCGCCCCCGGAGACGAGATCGTCCTTAAGACCCCGATCGGGTCCTGCGTGTACAGGGTCAGCCGAGCCCCGTTCGCGGTGCTACCGACGGACTGGACAGTGGTAGCCAACACGCCGGGCCAGTTCACGCTGACCCTCACGGCCTGCCATCCCAAGGGCTCCGCTTCCCACCGGCTCATCATCAAGGCGGCGATGGTCAGCTCCGATCTGACCACGTGATAGTGCCCCGCGTAAGCCGCCAGCCGAGGAGACCGCGACCGGTCGCACCGCGGGCGTCAAGCGACGCTCCAACCCGGCGGCTTCTCGGGCGCCTCGCCCTCGTCGCGTGGATGGCGGGAGGGCCCGCCGGCGCGGCCGCGGTGGTCTTCGCCGGCCACACCGCTTCCGCATTAGCGGCGACCTCGACATCCCCTACCACAGCGCAGCAGGCGAGCAACTCCTCTTCCGGCACGACGACCACCACGGCGCCACCCTCCCCGCCCCCAACGCTCGGCGCGGCCCTGCTCCCGTGTGGCGCTCCCAAGCCCGGGGCCCCTTGCGCGGTCGATCCGGGCCAGATCCAGGCTGATCTCGCCGGCGGTAGCGACATCACCGCCGTACAGGTCTCGTGGGTCGCCGAGCCCGGCCGATCCAACCCGGTCCCGAACCAAAGCCAGCCGACCATCCTGCAAGTCGCCAACTCGGTCGGATGCGTCAATCCTGCTCCGGTCGGCTCCGGCCAGACCGCGACGTGCTGGAACTGGCCCCAATCGATGGACTACCCCGCCGGCGGCGCGAACTGGGTGCTGAACGGCACGTACCAGGTGAGCCCCTGCAAGGCGGTCAGCTCGTCTGGATCGTGTACCCCTTCAGCCGACTACGCCCCCAACCAGGTGCAGGTCGCGGTGAACCCGGCCGCCCCGGCAAACCTCACCGCGACAAGCCAGGGCGGCAACATAACCCTCCGGTGGCAGGCCGGACCCGAACCAGACCTGGTCGGTTATGTCGTCTCGCGCAACGCCGAGGACGTCTTCACGTGCAGCACGGCAGGATTCGGTCCCGGAAGCGGACGGTCATGCATATCGCCCCTGTCTTTTTCCGAGGCTCCGGGAGTGGGTACATGGAACTACCAAGTGGCAGCCTTGCGTTTTGGTCCGGATGCTTCGCCCGCGCACGTCGTGCACTCCCTCGCGTCGACCGTCGTGGCGACCGTGTCCGCGCCGGCGAGCCCAGGCGGCACACCGGTCGTGCACCTGTCCATTCCACCGCCGCCAATACCTCCGTCCGGGACCATGGCTGTCCTCAACGCCCCATCGGCTGCCGGGCGTCCGCCCACGACGGCGACGGTCGGCGAAGGCCAACCGGGAGTAGGGCAGGTCGACCCCAACCTGCCCTACAACGACAATCCGGCGCTCGGGGCGGCCCAAACCGCCCAAGAAACCGGAACGGCCGAACGGCCCGCCGCGCAGGCCGGAAGCAACGTCGACTCGGCCGCTGAGATCGCCCTCGCCGTGATCGCCCTGTCGCTCGCGGCTCACGCCTGGTATGTCCGCGACGAGCTTCGGTCCCGCTCGCTAAGGTCTTGAGCAACGTTCAAACCGGAGGAAGCTGCATGGAGCTCGGGCTCGAGGTAGACGAAAGTCGGGCGCCCTACACGGTTTTGTCCGTGAAGGGCGAGATCGATGTGTACAGCGCCCCGCGTCTTCGGGAGCGGTTGGTGGAGCTGGTCAGTCAGGGTCACCGCCAGATCGTCGTCGACCTTGAAGGCGTTGACTTCCTCGACTCGACTGGACTTGGCGTTCTGGTCGGCGGGCTCAAGCGACTCCGAAGCCACGACGGCGAACTGTCCATCGTCTGCAGCCAGAGTCGAATCCTCAAGGTCTTTGAGATCACCGGGCTGACGTCGGTGTTCCGGATGGCAGCGACCGTGGATGAAGCGACCGCCACCTAGCGGCGCCTGGAAGGGGTAAGCGCGCCATGGATATGTCGCTCGAGCTAGCGATCCCTTCCCGGCCTGAGTACATCGCGATCGTGCGCCTCGTGGTGGCCTCGCTGGCGACGGCTAGGCGAAATCTGGCCGACGAGCGCATCGACGACCTCAAGTTGGCGGTGTCGGAGGCCTGCACCAACGCCATAGAGGCGAACCTCTGCACCGGCGACAACGCCCCGGTCGTCGTCAGCCTGTGGGAGGCTCCGGAGCGGATGGAGGTCTGCATCGCCGACTCCGGCCCGGGGTTCGACCCGGAGCAGATTCCCGAGCATCCGCCGGTCACCGACCCGGACCGCTTGAACTTCGAGAGAGGCCTCGGCATACCGCTGATCCGCAACCTGGTCGACGACGTCCGCTTCGAGCCGGGAGAGACCGGGACCGCGGTATGGCTGACTCTGTTCGGGGGCCCCGCGGCTGAGTCTGGGGATCAGACCTCGGAAATAATCCGCGTGGTCACGTCCGAGGACAGCTGACCAGGCTCAAATAGCGGCCGGAAAAAGAGCCCACCGGTTGGCCCGCTAATCCTGACCATACAGGTAAGGTTTGTGGGTCAATGGCCGGTTTCTTCTCGTTCCCGAACCCCGTCAACGAGACTTCGGCGCGGGTGGTGGCAGGCGGGGTCGTGGCCATGGCCGGTGCGGCGGCGGCGCTCGATCAGCCCTGGCTGCTGTTTCCGCTGACCTACGGGTTCGCGGCGCGTGTCACGTCGGGTCCGAAGATCAGCCCGTTGGGGTTGCTGGCGACCAGGGTGGTGACCCCCAGGATCCCGGTGGAGCACCGGTTCGCGCCCGGGCCTCCGAAGCGCCTGGCCCAAGCGATGGGGTTGATCATGTCGGGTACCGCGCTGCTTCTGCACTACCGGTTTGGACGGCCGCGTGGTGCGAAGTTCGTCTTGTCCGCTTTGATTTTCGCCGCTTCACTCGAGGCGGGTTTCGGCATCTGCCTGGCATGCAAGATGTTCGCGGTCGGGATGAAGGTGGGTGTGGTTCCTGAGTCGATATGCCGGGAATGCAACAACATCTGGAGCCAGTACAGCACCAGCGCCGCTTGACTTTCGGCGCACCAAAAAACTACGGTCGCCGCCCACAAAACCATGGATGCGGCGCTCACGAAGTCCGAACGCGAAACCCTGAAGGCGATCTGGCGCCTCACGTCTGACCCTCGCTCCGACGGTGGAGCGAGGACGGGCGATCTCGCAACGTCGCTCAGGGTTTCCCCCGGAACGATGACAGCCACAGTCAAGAAGCTTGCGGACCGCGGCCTGGCGGTGCACACCCCCTACAGGGGGGTGGAGCTAACCGAGATTGGCCGCCGGCGGGCGATGAGCGTCGTCCGCCGGCACCGAATCGTCGAGCGCTTCCTCGCCGACATGCTCGGCTACAGCTGGTCGGAAGCCGACCGGCTTGCCCCCACTTTCGAGCACCAGCTGCCCCAAGAGGTGGAGGACCGGCTGTTCGTCGCGCTGGACCGCCCGGCGACCTGCCCGCATGGTTTTCCGATACCGGGGACTGGAAGCGAGGGCCTGCCGGCGATGCCGCCGCTGTACGACCTCGAGCCCGGAACGCGCGCAACCGTCGCGTTGCCGGGTTCGACCGACCCGGACGTGGCCATGTTTCTCGACAGCCTCGGCGTCAGGCCCGGGGTCGAAGTTGAAGTCAAAGAGAAGCACCCCTTTGACGGGCCCCTTGTAGTCGCGGTGGATGGGCATGATCGGACCCTCGGCGAGCGCGTCGCTCGCCAGATCCTGGTGCGTGTACCGGACCCCGCCAAGAACACCCACGTAAAGCAGAAGACGAGAAAGGAAACCGTCTGAACCATGCGATTCATCGCTGAAGGCGGCTATCAGCCGTTCCACCTCCACAGCACCGAATGGGCGTGGCTGATCTTCGCCGCTGCGTGCGCGTTGATCTCCATTGTCACGGGGTTCGTGCTCCTTCGCCAGATGCTAGCCACGGACCAGGGCACGCCTTCCATGAATGACATCGCCAAGGCCGTGCAAGAGGGCGCCCAGGCGTACCTGACCCGGCAGTTCAGAGTGATCGGGATCATCGTCGTGCCCCTGGCTGTCCTCGTTTTTGTGACCGCGAGCAAGGTCACCAGAACCGTCACCGTCAACGGCGTCACGACGAAGCACACCGTCCTGTCTTACGGCCTGTCGGGCCTGTTCCGGGCGCTCGCCTTCTTGGTTGGGGCAACGCTGTCTGGTCTCGCCGGCTACATCGGGATGAGCTCGGCGGTACGGGGGAACGTGCGCACCGCGGCGGCGGCTCGCGACGGCTCCCTTGCCGCGGCGTTGAAGGTGGCGTTCCGGACCGGAGCCATTACCGGACTGTTCGTGGTGGGGTTCGGGCTCCTCGGGGCCACGATCATCGTGATGTTGGCCCAGAACACCGCCACGGCGATTCTGATCGGGTTCGGCTTCGGCGGCTCGCTGCTCGCGCTGTTCATGCGTGTCGGCGGCGGCATCTTTACGAAGGCGGCCGACGTCGGCGCCGACCTCGTCGGCAAGGTTGAGGCAGGTATCCCCGAGGACGACCCGCGCAACGCGGCAACGATCGCAGACAACGTGGGCGACAACGTCGGCGACTGCGCCGGCATGGGCGCCGACCTGTTCGAGTCGTACATCGTCATCCTCGTCGCTACGCTCATTTTGGCCAACACCGCGTTCGGGCCGTCCAAGGGTCAGATCGGTCTGACGTTCTCGTTGATCGTGCCGGCGATCGGGATCCTGGCCTCGATCGTCGGTATTTTCGTGGTGCGGGCCTCCCCAAAGGACCGCACGGCGATGGCACCGATCAACCGCGGGCTGTTGACATCAGCCGTGCTCACTGTGGGCGGCACCGCCCTGGTAGCAGGTTTGTACGTTCACAACTGGAGGGTCTTCTGGGCGGTGACGACCGGCGTTCTCCTGGGGCAGTTGGTCAGCCGAATCACCGAGTACTACACGTCGACCGAGACGTCCCCCGTGCGGGAGATAGCCGCGTCCGCGCGCACAGGGCCCGCGACGACGGTTCTCTCCGGGATCAGCACAGGCCTGGAGTCGGCTGTTCCCGCCATCATTGCGATCGTCATCGCCCTCGTCGTCGGCATCGCGCTGGGCCAGGGGAAGATCCAGTACGAGCTTTACCTGGTCTCCCTCATCGGTCTAGGCCTCCTTTCGAACGCCGGCATCGTCGTCTCGGAGGACACGTTCGGGCCGGTCTCCGACAACGCGGCCGGGATCGCCGAGATGAGCGGCGAGTTCCAAGGCGAGCCCGAGAGGATCATGGTGAGCCTCGACGCGGTCGGGAACACCACCAAGGCGATCACCAAAGGCTTTGCCATCGGGTCCGCCGTTATTGCTGCGGTGGCCTTGTTCGCCAGCTACATCCAGACCATCTCGGAGAACGCCAAGGGGATCACCGCGACCGGCAACGCCCTGTTCACCTCGGTCTCGCAGACGATCATCAACGTCGCCAACCCCAAGACGTTCATCGGCCTCCTCATCGGCGGGTCGATCGCCTTCTTGTTCTCCGCCCTGGCGATCCGGGCCGTCGGTCGATCTGCCGGGACCGTTGTGCAGGAGGTGCGCCGCCAGTTCCGCGAGCACCCGGGGATCATGGATTACACCGAGCGGCCCGAGTACGGCCGGGTCATCGACATCTGCACTGCCGCCGCGCAGCGCGAGTTGGCGACGCCGGCGCTGCTGGCGGTGCTGTCACCTGTTGTCGTCGGTTTCGGGATCGGCGACCTGGCTCTCGGCGCCTTCCTCGCGGGCACCATTCTCACCGGTCAGCTCATGGCGAACTTCCTCAACAACTCCGGTGGCGCGTGGGACAACGCCAAGAAGTACATCGAGGACGGTCACGAGGGAGGGAAGGGCTCCGAGGCGCACAAGGCGGCGGTCATAGGCGACACCGTCGGGGACCCGTTCAAGGACACGGCAGGCCCCGCCCTCAACCCGCTCATCAAGGTCATGAACCTGGTGAGCCTGTTGATCCTGCCGGCGGTCATCAGCCTCGCCAACCACACGGCGGTTCGATACCTGATCGCCGCCGCCGCACTTGTTGTCATCCTCGCCGGCGTGGCCTTCTCCAAGCGCAAGACCGGCGGGATCGATGCGCCGGTGGAACCGTCGGCGGCCGAGACGGTCTCGGCAGCCTGAATTTGCGGTGTGACAGGTGTGACAGGGGCGCCGGGTTTTCCGGCGCCCCTCTCCACTGTCAGCCCATCATGACAACTGCCGCCCCGGTGAGCCGATCGTGGGCGACATCTGACAGGGCGCGATCCGCTTTCTCCATCGGATAGGGCGTCGCCCTTACCTCCAACCGCAGCCTGCTCGCCGCCAAAAGCAGCTCTTCGCCGTCAGCCCGTGTGTTGGCGGTCACGCTCGTCAAGGCCCTTTCCTCGAAGAGATGTCTCTCGTAGGAGAGGGTCGGGATGTCGGTGAGGTGGATGCCCGCGATGGCAAGTGTCCCACCGCGATCCAACGCCTCCAATGCCGGCGGGACAAGCGCCCCGACAGGAGCGAAAAGGATTGCTGCATCAAGCGGCTCGGGCGGACCGTCGGCCGCGTCCCGCGCGGAAGCAGCACCCAGGTCGAGGGCCAGCTTGCGGGCCT
>CAZCCS010000080.1:0-6398 GCA_964497005.1 uncultured Acidimicrobiaceae bacterium
CCACCGAGCAGTTAGCTGACTCGCCCGGTCCAATGAGGAACTTCACCAGGCTGGTAGCAGCAGGTCCGCTGTTCTTCGTCAGCGCATGGATATTGATGATCTTCGCCGGCAACCTCAGTTCCGACGTTGGTCTCAAGCCGTTCGGCTACGGGACCTCGCTGGTCGTCACCATCGCGCTTTGGCTCACGCTCGCTCCGGCGATCGGTGCGGTTGCGAGGACCAAGAACGACCTTTGACCGGCTTCGGCTGGCGCAGCAGTTTCGTAACAGAGCCTTCTCCGGGATACGCGATCCAGTGACGAAATCGCGCTATGCGTGCAGTTTTGTAACGCGGGTGCCGCGCTCCGGCACGGGCGCGTTACGTTAGTGCTGGAAAGGGAGGTGCCCGCCGATGTCGGCCGCTGCCCGGCGCTGGCCACAGACCGCCGGCGCTGGCCACAGACCGCCGGCGCTGGCCCAGACCGCCGGCGCTGGCCACTGGTCGCCGGCGCTGAACATGGAAGGGGCCGCCTTCTCCGCCCTTCTCCGCCCCTTCTCCGACCCCGAAGCTCAGGGCTGAGCGACCTTCTCCTGCTCCTTTTCACGCCCCTGCGTGCGCCCCCGCCGCAACTCGACCGCGACCGGGATCAGCGATATCACCGCCACCGCCACGGCGATCGGGATGAGGTAATGGTCGAGGTTGTGGATGGACTGGCCGACGGCGTAGGCGGCGAGGGTCACTCCCACGCTCCACACCAGCCCACCGGAGACCTGCCAGAACGTAAACGACCGGACCGGCATCTCCAGGATCCCCGCGAGCGGGTTCATCAGGGTGCGTATCCCTGGCACGAACCGGGCGATCACCACGGCTTTCCCCTCGCCGTACCGCTTGAAGATCTCCTCGGCCCTGTCGACATAACGGCGCTTGAACAGCCGCGAGTCGGGGCGCTGGAACAGCGGGGCGCCGACCCTGCGTCCGAGCACGTACCCGACCTGGGCGCCGGCCAGGGCGCCGATAGCAGCGCAGACGACGAGCAGGATGATGTTGGGGTGAGCGTGGTGGCCATGGGTATCTGCGGCCCAGAGGCCGGCCGTGATGAGCAGGGTGTCTCCAGGGAGCACGATCCCTAGGAGGATGCCCGTCTCGGCAAAAAGCACCAGGAGGACCCCGAAGGGCAGTGCAGCGCCGAACCAGTCGAGAATTGTCGTGGCACCCACGGTCGGCGATGCTACCGGCTCACCCCCATCCGGCCACGTCGCGTGTCGATCACCCACCGCCGCTGTACCTTGTCCGCCGTGTGGGCGCCCACGCGGCCGCCCGACGTTTCCCTACCTGAAATCACGAACCGGACATGCCCAAGCCATTAGTCATCGTCGAGTCGCCGGCCAAGGCGAAGACCATCGCCCGTTTCCTCGGCCAGGACTTTCACGTCGAATCGTCGATCGGTCACATCCGGGACCTTCCGCGCAACGCCGCCGACGTTCCGCCCGCCTACAAGGGGGAGTCGTGGGCGCGGCTCGGCGTCGATGTGGACAACGGCTTCAAGCCGCTCTATGTGGTCACCAAGGACAAGCGTGACCAGGTCAAGAAGCTGAAATCCCTGGTAAAAGACGCCAGCGAGTTGTTCCTCGCCACCGACGAGGACCGAGAAGGCGAGTCGATCGCCTGGCATCTCCTCGAGGTGCTGGCCCCGACAATTCCGGTCAAGAGGATGGTGTTCCACGAGATCACCCGGGCGGCCATCGAGCGCTCCGTGCGGGAGTGGAGGGAGCTCGACCGGCGCCTGGTTGACGCCCAGGAGACCCGGCGGATACTCGACCGGCTCTACGGCTACGAGGTCAGCCCGGTCCTCTGGAAGAAGGTCGCCGCCGGCCTGTCAGCCGGTCGGGTCCAGTCCGTCGCGACCCGCCTCGTCGTGGAGCGGGAGCGAGCCAGGATGCGGTTCCGGGCTGCGTCGTACTGGGATCTATCCGGGGTCTTCTCGGATGACGATTCCCGGGACCGCTCACCGTTCCCCGCCGGCCTGGTCACCCTGGACGGCCAGCGGTTGGCCACCGGCAAGGACTTCCACGAGAACGGCGAGCTGAGTCGCCGCGACGTCGTTCGCCTCGACGAGAGCACCGCCCGCGGACTGGCCGAGCGCCTGGCGGCGTCTGAGTTCCGGGTGCGTTCCGTCGAGGAGAAGCCGTGGCGGAGGAGCCCTCATCCCCCGTTCATGACCTCGACGCTTCAGCAGGAGGCCGGTCGCAAACTTCGCTTCTCCGCCGCGCGCACCATGCGGGTCGCTCAGGATCTGTACGAGTCGGGCTACATCACCTACATGCGTACCGACTCGACGACGCTGTCTGCGGAGGCTTTGCACGCCGCCCGCACCCAGGCGCAGGCCCTGTACGGCGCTGACTACCTGCCCGCCAATCCGCGGCGGTACGACAAAAAGGTGAAGAATGCCCAGGAAGCCCACGAGGCCATACGTCCCGCCGGCGACACCTGGAAGACGCCGGACGAGACCGGTCTTCACGGCGACCGGCTCCGGCTATACGAGCTGGTCTGGATGCGCACCGTGGCCTCTCAGATGGCCGACGCCGTCGGGCAGTCGGTGACAGCTCGGCTCGGCGGGGTCTCCTCGGCAGGCGAGGACGCAGAGTTCAGCGCAAGCGGAAGGGTGATCACCTTTCCCGGCTTTCTCCGGGCCTACGTGGAGGGCTCCGACGATCCCGACGCGGAACTCGAAGACCGGGAGGTGCGCCTTCCCCCGCTTGCCACCGGTGATCGCCTCTCTGTCGAGTCCCTCGACCCCGAGGGACACACCACCCAGCCCCCGGCGCGCTACACCGAAGCCTCCCTCGTCAAGGCGATGGAGGAGATGGGCGTCGGACGGCCCTCTACCTATGCGAGCATCCTCGACACCATCGAGGGACGTGGTTACGTCTGGAAGAAAGGCTCGGCCCTCGTGCCCTCGTGGACTGCGTTCGCGGTGGTGGGGCTCCTCGAGCACCACTTCTCGGATCTGGTGGACTACGGCTTCACGGCCTCGATGGAAGACGACCTCGACGAGATAGCCCGAGGCGACCAAGAGGGCGTCCCGTGGCTCACCCGCTTCTACTTCGGGAACGGGCGCGTCGGTCTCAAGGATCTGGTGTCGCACAACCTGGGGGAGATCGACGCCCGAGAGGTCAACTCGATACCGATCGGCGGAACAGACTCCGGGATCGTCGTACGGGTTGGCCGCTACGGCCCGTACGTGCAACGCGGCGAGGACGAGCGGGCGCCGATCCCAGAGGACCTCGCGCCCGATGAGCTGACCGTCGAACGGGCAGTCCAGCTGCTGGAAGCCGGATCGTCCGACCGGGTGCTCGGCGTCGACCCCGACTCGGGGCAAGAGATCATCGTGAAGGCCGGTCGCTTCGGGCCGTACGTCCAGGTCGGCGACGCGGGCGACGACGGACGACCGCGTACCGCTTCGTTGTTCAAGTCGATGGACCCGACGGCCATCACCCTGGACGACGCGCTGAGATTGCTTACCCTCCCGAGGGTCGTCGGCGTCGATCCTACGGATGGACATGAGATCGCTGCGAGCAACGGTCGTTACGGGCCGTACCTCAAGAAGGACAACGACACCAGGTCTCTGGAATCCGAGGATCAACTGTTTTCTGTCACGCTCGACGAGGCGCTGGCGTTGTTCGCCCAACCCAAGACCCGCCGGAGTCGTGGAGCGTCTGCTGCGCCGCTGCGCGAGCTGGGCGACGATCCGGTGAGCGGGAAGCCGATTGTCCTCAAGGAGGGCCGCTTCGGGCCCTACGTGACCGACGGGACCGCCAACGCCTCGCTGCGCAAGGGCGACACTGTGGAGGGCATCACGCCTGAGCGGGCGCACGAGCTTCTCGCCGATCGCCGCAGCGCCCCGCCGAGAGCCAAAAAGGCTGGCGCCACCAGAAAGACCGGCACGGCCAAAAAAGCCGGCACAGCCAAAAAAGCCGGCACAGCCAAGAAAGCCGGCACAGCCAAGAAGGCCGGTGCAGCCAAGAAAGCAGCCGGTTCGACGTCCAAACGGTCGTCAAGGGGGGCGGACAACGGGCAGGCAGACAGGCGGGAGGGGAGCTGAGCGAAAAGTCCAGGGGACGGTTCTTCGTCTTCGAGGGGGGCGAAGGCACCGGGAAGTCGACCCAGGCGGCCATCCTCGCTTCCCGGCTTGATGCTGTGCTCACCCGGGAGCCCGGAGGAACCGCCACTGGTGAGCGGCTGCGTTCGGTCCTGCTCGACCTTTCCGCCGAGCCGATCGCGGTTCGCACCGAAGTCCTCCTCTTGCTCGCCGCCCGAGCCCAGCACGTCGCTGAGGTGATCGAGCCCGCGCTCGCCTCCGGGCGAGACGTGGTTTGCGATCGCTTCTCTGGCAGCACCGTCGCATACCAGGGTTACGGCAGAGGGCTCGAACCCAAGGAACTCGAGGAGCTGAGCAGGTGGGCGTCCGCCGGCCTCGAGCCCGATCTGGTCCTACTCCTCGTCGTTGGCGCGGACATCGCAGACGCCCGCCGCGCAGAGCGAGGCTCGACCGACCGGATGGAGAGGCAAGGCGCGGAGTTTTTTTCCCGGGTGGATGAGGGCTTCATCGCACAAGCCGAGCGCGACCCCCGTTGGCGCATCGTCGACGGCGCGGGCACCGTGGAAGAGGTCGCGGCAAGGGTCTGGCGGATGGTCCAGGATGACGACTAGCGCCCCGTCGCAGCTCTTCGGTGACGTTGTCGGGCAAGAGCGGGCGGTTGCCGCCCTGACTGCAGCGGCCGCGCGCCCGGTCCACGCCTACCTGCTGGCCGGGCCGCCGGGGACGGGGAAGGCGGCCGCCGCCCGCTCGTTCGCCGCCTCACTTCTATGCCGCTCGATGCCCCCTGACGGAACGTGCGACATATGCCGCCGGGTGCTGGCCGGCATTCACCCGGACGTGGTCGAAGTTGAGAGAGAAGGCGCGTCGATCAGCATCGACACCGCCCGCGAGGTGATGCGCGTCGCGTCGATGAGCCCGGTTGAGGGGGATCGCAAGGTAGTTGTGCTCCACGACTTCCATCTGGTGCGCGAGTCCGGGCCGGCTTTGTTGAAGACGATCGAGGAACCACCGGAGTCGACTGTTTTCGTGATCCTCGCCGAGTACGTTCCTCCCGAGCTGGTGACCATCGCGAGCAGATGCGTGAGGGTCGATTTCGAAGCGCTGGCATCGGAGCAGATCGCCGACGCGTTGGAATCGTCCGGGGTCGAACCAGAACGCGCTCGCCAGCTGGCAGCCGCTTCCGGAGGTCGGTTGGATCGCGCGCGGCTTCTTGCGGCCGACGAGGGATTCGAAACGCGAAGGCGGGCATGGCTGTCCGTCCCGTCCCGGCTGGACGGGACCGGGGCCACGGCAGCGATCGTCGCGGACGAGCTCGTGGCCCTTCTCGATGCGAGCGTTGCGCCTCTCAGCGCCCGCCAATCGGCAGAGCGGGAAGCCCTCGAGGAACGCAACGCCCGGGCCGCTGCTGTCAGCGGCTCATCCAAGGGTGGTCGGTCTCGCGGGGCGGGCCGAGCGGCCAAGGCCGTGCTCGGCGCCGGTTTCAAGGAGCTGGAGGAACGGCAGCGCAGGGAGGTGCGCCGCCAGCGGACCGACGAGCTGCGCGCAGGTTTGGCGGCCCTCGCCGGTGCATATCGGGAGCGTCTGGCTGCGGCGGCAGGGACCGCTTCAGCCAGCGGCGCGATGGAAGCGGTCGCGGCGATAGATCAACTGGCGAAGGACCTGCAGTACAACCCGGGCGAGCTGCTGGCGCTGCAGGCCCTCCTCGTCAGGCTCGGGAGGATCCGCCTCCCGGGCTGACCAAGCCGCTTTCGTAGGCGATGACCACAAGCTGGGCCCGGTCTCGCGCACCGAGCTTGGTCAATATCCGGCTCACGTGGGTCTTGGCGGTGAGAGGACTCAGGAAGAGCTCACCGGCGATCTCGTCGTTGGTCAAACCGGCTGCCACGAGCGAGAGCACCTCACGTTCCCGATCTGTCAACGCGTCAAGCCCGGGCACCGCCGGTCCTTTCCGGGAGGTCGCTCCCGCGCGCGAGACAACCTCCTCGATCAGCCTGCGGGTCACACTCGGCGCCAGGAGGGCGTCCCCGCCCGCGACCACCCGCACCGCGGAAAGTAGGTCGGCGGGCTCGGTGTCCTTCAGCAGAAAACCGCTCGCCCCCGCCCGCAGAGCCTCGAACACGTACTCGTCCGCCTCGAACGTGGTCAGGATCACCACCTTCGTCGAGTTCAACGAGGCGTCCGAGCAGATCCGGCGGGTGGCTTCGAGCCCGTCCATGCCGGGCATGCGAATGTCCATCAGGACTACATCCGGCCTGTGTCTCGACGCAGCCTCCACCGCGGCGCTCCCGTCGACGGCTTCGGCGACCACCTCGAGTTCGTC
>CAZCCS010000080.1:6408-10724 GCA_964497005.1 uncultured Acidimicrobiaceae bacterium
AAACCCGCTCGCACGAGAGTTTGGTCGTCGGCGATGAGCACCCTGATCATCGGCTCACGCCTCTCTCCGCGCCGGGTATCAGCAGAACGGCAGTTACCCTCCACCCGCCACCGTCGCGGGGACCTGCTTCAACCGTCCCCCCGAACGCCGAAGCCCGCTCTCGCATACCCGGGATACCAGCGCCCGCCCCGGCTCCCGCGCCCGCGATCGCACCAGCGGTGACCAACGCCGGCTTGCCGTTGTCGACGATCTCGACGACCAGCTGACCCGGTATGAACTTCACCGTCACGGCGGAACTCGCCCCGGGACCGGCGTGCCGCAGGACGTTGGTGAGCGACTCCTGCACGATCCGGTACACGGCGAGCTCAAGTCCTTCCGGCAGGGATGTCGGCCGCTCGCCTTCAAAGGCAAGCGACGTGCGGATCCCGGCTTGGGTCGTTGCGTCGATCAGGGCCGCCAGTTGTTCGAGACGGGGCGCGGGCGCGGTTTCCTCGGCTTCCTCCACCGTTCGGAGCACGTTCAACACGGCCCGAAGCTCGCGCAGGCCCTCACGGCTGGCTTCTTTAATGGCGACGAGCGCTTCGGCCGCCTGGTCCGGCTTGTCGCCGAGGACGTGCGCGGCCACGCCGGCCTGGATGTTGATCATCGACATGGTGTGGGCAACGACGTCATGGAGCTCGCGCGCGATGCGCAACCGTTCGGCGTCCACCCTCCTCCGGGCCTCATCTTCGCGGTCGCGTTCGGCTCTTTCTGCCCTCTCTTGCATGGTGACAAAGACCTGCCGTCTCGCGGCGACCGCGATCCCGATGGCTATCGCGGCTGCGACGCAAACGACCATGACCGTGTTCGTCCCGCCCAGCCAACCGAACGGACCGCCCGCGCCGCTCGCCACAAAAAGTGCTGCCGCTGAAACCGCTCCCGCTGCGATCGACGTTGAGCGAGACTCGATGGTCGCCGTGGTGTAAACAGCCACGAAGACGGTGATCAGAGCGGCACCTGGAACGAACCCGGCTGCTGCGTAAGCGGCGGTAAGGGTGACCGTCGTCACCAGAACCCAAAGCGGCCACCGCCGTCGCCAAAACAGCGATAAACCCGCCACAACGACGAGGGCGTACGCGAAGCCCGGCTGATGGGCATGGATGAAACGCAGCTGCGTATCGGACACGTTCTGCTTGGGATGCGACTCTCCGATGGATCCACCCAGCGCGATGCCCGCAACGGCGACCGCCAGCGCGGCGTCGAGGACACGCGGACGGGCGCGTTCCCGGGAAGGATCGTTCATGGCGGAAGGCTAAACCCTGGGACCGATGAGTTCGTCGCCGCGAGGGAGTCAAAAGGGATACCGCGCAGGAAGTACGCGTGGCCGTGACCACCCTCCCCCAGATGGAGGCCGAAAACCACCCTGAGGCTGACGACTCACAGCCCGCTCTTAGCAAGGATCAACGACATGCAACGACTGACGACCTTTGTCCTGGCCCATCGCCGATCGGTGATGGCGGCCTGGCTGCTGCTCACCGTCGCCGGGTTCGCAACACTCGGGTCGACCACCAAGAGGTTGTCCACGGAGTTCAAGCTTCCTGGCCAGCCCAGCTACATAGCGGACAGCAAGATCCAAGCCCTGTACCACAACGGAACACAGACGGTTCCCATCGTCGTCGCCGTGACAGCACCCACGGGAGAGACAGCCGACCCTGCTGTCGCCGACAAGGTCCTCTCGGCGGCGTCCGCCGCGGTGCCCGGGTCGCGCTTCGCTGATCAGTTCAATACAGGTGACAGAGCGTTTTCGACCAAGGGTGGTCAGACGACGTTCGGGTTGATCTTCACCCCGCGTGAAGCGAACGGCTTCAAGGACACGCGCACCCCGGCCGTGACCGCTGCTGCTCAGGCCGCTGCGCCCTCCGGCTGGACGAGCGGGGTCACCGGCCTTGCCCAGCTCGAGAACGGTGGTTCCTCCAAGGGCAGCAGTGCCCTCACCGAGACATTGCTCGGCGCCGTCGGTTCGCTCGCGGTGCTCGGGTTCGTGTTCGCCAGCTTCATCGCCTTCGTGCCGTTGCTGATGGCCATCGTCGCCATACCGACCACGTTCCTCATCGTGGGTGGGCTGACCCATGTGACGACGGTGAGCATCATCGTCGAATTCCTGATCGCCCTGATCGGTCTCGGCGTCGCCATCGATTACTCCCTGCTGGTCGTGACCCGATGGAGAGAGGAGCGAGCGAACGGATATGCCAACCAGGAGGCTGTAGCCCGGGCGATGAACACCGCCGGACGGGCGGTGGTGTTCTCAGGTCTTACGGTCGGCGTGAGCCTCCTCGCTCTGGTGGTGCTCCCGGTTTCGTTCCTGGCGAACATCGGCATCGCAGGCTTTCTGATCCCCATCGTGTCGATCGCGGTCGCCCTAACTCTGCTCCCCGCTTTGCTCGCCAGCGCCGGCCCGTTCCTCGACCGGCCTAGGTTGCGCCGTGAGGTGCACGCCAGCCGCCCCTGGTCCGCTTGGGCCCGCCTCGTGCTGCGTCACCGCGGTTCTGGAGCGTTCATCGGCGCAGCGATACTCGTCGCGCTGATCCTGCCAGTGTTCGCAATCAACCTCGGGGAGCCCAAGACGTCCGCACTGGCCCAAAAGGGTGCGGCCCATGCGACGCTCACCTCGCTCCAGCAAGGCGGAGTTCCCTCAGGCGTGATCGAGCCCATAGACGTCCTCGTCCAGGACTCCCAGGCTCAAGCGGTCGCCTCGAGACTCGCTCAGGTCAAAGGCGTCTACACCGCGGCCGTGTCGAGCGCCCCTGATTTCCACCGCGGCGGAACCACGATCGTGGAAGTGCTTGCATCGGGCGAACCGAGCAGCAGTTCCGGTGACGCGACCATCGCCGCCGTTCGCTCCACGGCGTCGCACCTTCCGGGTGTCATCGGCGTCGGGGGGGCCGGGCCGGGGCAAGTGGACTTCATCCATGCGGTCTACGGATCATTCCCACTGATGCTGACACTGATCGGGATAGCGACGCTTCTGCTGCTGACCCGTGCCTTCCGTTCGGTCGTGCTCGCAGCCAAGGCGGTCATCTTCAACTTGATGTCTGTGGCCGCTGCCTACGGGATCATGGTGTTCGTCTGGCAGGAGGGCCACGGAAGCAACGCCCTCTGGTCAGTGCCGGCCACAGGTGCGATCACCGTGTGGGTCCCCATCATGGTGTTCGCGTTCCTCTTCGGGCTGTCGATGGACTACGAGGTGTTCATCCTCTCCCGGATCCGTGAAGAGTACGACCGGACCGGGTCGACCGACGGGGCCGTGGTGACGGGCATCGGCCGTACCGGTCGGCTCGTCACGAGCGCAGCTCTGATCCTGTTCCTCGGCTTCCTATCCCTGTCCACCGCCGGCATGACCGATCTCAAGGTCATGGCAACCGGATTGGGCGCAGGCATCCTCCTCGACGCTGTCGTGGTCAGGTCGCTGCTCGTGCCGGCGCTGGTCGGGGTGCTCGGAAAGTGGAACTGGTACCTCCCGGACTGGATGGCCAAGGCACTGTTCGTGCGGACGCCGCCGGCGATGGAGGAGTTCCCGCCCACCGGCGAGACACCGGTTCTCGTAGGGGCCGGCGAGAGGTAGTGGCGTCCGGGCCCGTGCGTCTTTGAGGGACAATCGAGCTTTCCGGTACAAATTTGTAGGTTCGTGTTCCATCCGTCCCGCAGAGGCCAGATGTACCGCAAAGGCCCCCACTCATCCCACAGAAAGAAGTTGGCCGCCCGCATCGGGCGGCCAATTCGCGTGGACAACTCCGACATTTACTGCCCATCTACCCTGAATCGGGCTGCGAAGTTGTACTTTTTGGGCCAGGGTTGATTACGCGTTGCTCAGTCCGTGAGCCGATCGGTCGATGATCTAACCGAGTTATGGCGTCCCCGATGGGGTGTTCCGGGAAGGAGGCAAGCGGTGTTCGATCCAGTGCAGTTCATTCCAGAGAAGGACCGAGTCTCCGAGTTGACCGCCTACCCGTCGCCTTACGAGCTCGCCTGGCAGGAGACGCACTGCGGGAAGTCGCTGTCGGAAGCCATTGAGACCGTCCGTCTGCGTCTCGACGTGAGCTACGACATGGCGTCTTCACTTGTCTGGGCGGAGATCAGCGCCCAGGCTCCCCGAATCCCCCGCTGAACCCCCGCGCCTATCCGGGGTAAGGGCCTTCGTCCGGCGCCCATCTCCGCCTTTGAAGTGGAGTGAGGTCCAGGGGCCGGCGCTAGTTTGGAAGCTTCGCCCGAGTAGCTCAGCCGGCAGAGCAACGCACTCGTAATGCGTAGGTCAGGGGTTCGATTCCCCTCTCGGGCTC
>CAZCCS010000081.1:0-10670 GCA_964497005.1 uncultured Acidimicrobiaceae bacterium
CGGCTGTCCAGGGTACGTGCATTGGCGAGGTCGGTTTTGGTGCGCTTGGCCAGAGCCGGGGTCAGCTGAGGAGCGAGATCCTTCATCAGCTGGTCTGCGTCGAAGTGTTGGTACCAGACGTCGAGCTCGGGCAGACCGGCGAGGGTGTGCATCTCGACTCGGTATGCCTCAGCGACCGATCGGACCGCTGCGGAGCGCTGCTTTGCAGACATCTGCCTTTCGCGCGCGACTACCGACACGCTGGCTGCGAGACGTTTGACGTCCCACTCCCACGGTCCCCGGTGCGTCTCGTCGAAATCATTGACGTCGAAGATCAGGCGCCGCTCGGGCGAGGCAAAGACGCCGAAGTTGCTCAGATGGGCGTCACCGCATAATTGCGCAGTTAGTCCAGAACGAGGGGTGTTGGCCAGGTCCGCTGCCATGATCGCGGCAGCCCCTCTGAAGAAGGCGAAAGGAGAGCTCAGCATCCTTCCGTAGCGAATGGGCACCAGCTCCGGAACCCTTGACGCCGCTTGCTCTTGCAGTATGGCGATCGGATCCGGCCTGGTTGGGGCCGGCTCGAACTCCGCATGAGAAGACCTGGGCACTCGTGATCGTGCCCGGCGGCCGACGCTGGTCCGCTCCGCGACCGTCGACACAGAGTTCGCCTGAGTACTCATCTATTCTCGAGTATTCCTCTTGACAGCGCGAAACGCATCACCGGTCAGGAAAGGGGCGCCGTGAAGCACTATCGCAGGCCGGTCATCCTCATCGTGATCGCGGCTGTCGTGATACTGACGATTCTGTTCAGCCACTGGATTCGAGTCAGGTTGATATGGGGCGGAGGCGGTTTCGTGGCCGGTCTTATTTGCGGAATTCTGCTCACGGTGGAAATCCGGCATCGTCGAAACAGAGCAGCCAAAGATCGAGCAACCACGTCGTAACCGGACCTGGTCACGCGTGGACGACGCGCTCAGCCCGCCGAATCGACAAACGTCGCTCGCCGCTCGATGAAGGCGAGCACCTCATCCTCGGACTTGTCGGGTAGGCCCATCATCACCTCCGTGACGCCGGCAGCATCCCAGCTCTCGAGCGTCGACTGGTCGGGTTTCGGATGGAGCACCACGATTTCCGGTCGGCCGGGGCGGCCAGCGTCCGCCCAAATAGCGTTCAGATCCTCCGCCAAGGCCGCGACGTTTTCCTCGTATGGTGTGGTGATCCAGCCATCCGCCGAGCGGGCGATCCACCGGAAGTTCGCCTCGGTGCCGCGGGCGCCCAACAGGACCGGCACTCGTGGTTGCTGAACCGGCTTGGGCCAAGCCCAGCTCGGTCCGAAGTTGACGAACTCCCCCTCGTAAGAGGCGGTTTCCTCATGCCACAGCTCGCCCATGGATTCGAGGTACTCGCGCAGCACCGTCTTGCGCCTTTTTCCCGGTACCCCGTGGTCCGCCATCTCCTCGATGTTCCACCCGAACCCGGCTCCGAGCACAACCCGGCCGCCGGACAGGAAGTCGAGGGTGGCTATGGTCTTGGCCAGGGTGATCGGATCGTGCTCGAACGGCAGAGCCACCGCAGTGCCCAGTTTGATACGGCTGGTGACCGACGCCGCGGAAGCGAGGGCGACCCAAGGGTCAAGCGTGCGCATGTACCGGTCGTCGGGAAGCGTCGAGTCGCCCGTAACGGGGTGAGCAGTCTCGCGATTGACCGGGATATGCGTGTGCTCGGGAACGTAGAACGCGTAGAAGCCATGGTCCTCCGCCGCTTTCGCCGCCCGATGAGGTCGGATACCCCGGTCACTCGTGAACAGAACGAGGCTGAACCTCATCGGATCGTCCCCCGCCCCGCGATCAGCGGTACATCGAGCGGCGTGATCCACCCGGGGCTGAGCTCGTTCACAGCGGGGATCGCGTTGAGGGCTCGCAATCCGGTCGCCAGACACCCCGCCGTTGCGGCGTCCCGGCCACTCCCGTCGGTAAAGCGGAACGCGGTTTCCTGTGTTATCGAGGGACTGCCCACGATCTCGACCCGATAGACATCGTTCTGGTTGCCGGTCGGCCAGTCGGGTGCCGATCCGGCGCCGACCCTATTGACGTGCTCGAGGCAGATGCGCGGTTCGCCGTTGACCAACCCGTTGATGGTGAACCTGATCGCAGCGACGCTGCCGGGCTCTACTTTGCCCCGGGCCGTTTCGATCGGATGATCGGTAACCCACTTTTCCCAGGTTGTCGTGATCTCCTCGATCTCGACGCCGGCGGCCGCCCCGATCATGGGGATCGTCGGTCCCCATGCGAGCACAAGCACATCCGGGATCTCCAGGATGCACTTGTGATCCGGCGGCTTGCCGATGCCCATCTCGGTTTCGTAGTCACCCTCATAGTTGGTGTAGTCGAGAAGTTCGAGGGCACGCACAGATCTGATCTCGCCGCACAGCCCCATGAGGGTCATGGGGAAAAGGTCGTTGGCGAAGCCGGGATCGATGCCCGTGGTGAAACACGAGGATTGGCCCTCCTCGCAAGCTTCAGCGATCGGGTCGATCCAGTTGGGCGGGTTCCACTTCGAGTCCGGCCACACCCACGGAGTCATGGCGGTGGACACGACGTCTATGCCGGAGCGCAAGAAGGACCCGATAACCCGGATGTTCTCATCGGCGTGCGCTGCCGTCGGCCCGTAGTGTGCAAGGGCGTCAGGCTGCAGCGCGATCAGGCCATCGAGGTCGTCCGTGCACGTCACGCCGATGGGCCCCACCCCCGCCAGCTCTCCAGCGTCTGTCCCTACCTTCTTTGAGTCGTGAACTCCGACGCCGACAAGCTCGAACTCAGGGTGTCGGGCGATCTCCGCGATCACCATCTTGCCGACGAATCCGGTGCCCCAAACGACAACGCGCTTAGCCATGGGGGAGCACGCTAATCCCTGGTGCTGCTCCAAACACCGGGGACCAGGGTGCTGATGGGGGGACGTTCCGTACAGCGAGACGGCCGAACCGATCTCACCCTTAGCTGACAGTGACGACCTGAGCGTTTGCCGCCAAGTCGCTGCTCCAGCTTCCGGGGCTGGGGCGCCAGTTCTGTCCGCCGAAAGAGACCGCGTTCACGTGGTAAGCGTATGCGTGCGCCACAGCCCAGGTCGCCACGCGCCACCCGGTTTTCGCGGTGACTGGCACCCCGAGGAGGTCCGACCCCATTTCGCTGACGAGCGCGCCGGCGAGAGCCGTCGGGCCTGGAGGCGAGCCATCGAACCCTGCAAACTGGCATGACAAACCGGCTGGCGACTGGCCGGTGAATGCGATTGCCATGGCCCGCGCCTGGCCTTCCCAACCGGCGTACGCGTTAGGTGCGGCGCTTTGCTCAACCGCCTGGGCGGCCTCAGTCACCAGCATCGACTGCCAGCCGGGGACTTGAGCCAGACGGTCGTAGAACGCACCGGCGGCGTATGTCGGTTGCAGGATCTGCGCTCTGGTTCCCCAACCTTGGGACGGGCGTTCCTGGAACAAGCCGACTGAGTCGAGATCCCCGTAAGAAAGGTTGCGGAGGCCGGACTCCTGCAATGCGGCAGCGAGCGCGACCGTCACCGCGTGGTCGGGCATGTTCTTTTCGAAGGCTACCGCGGCGATGATGGCCGCGTTCTGGGCCTGCTCGGGGGTGAAGGAGTAACGGCTGCTGCTGGCCGTGGGCGTGACAGAACAGACCGGGCTGGCCGTAGAACCTCCTTGCGTGCTCACCAGGACGATCGCGACGGTAGCCAATACAGCTGCCCACGCGATCGTAAGAATCAACCTTCGTCGTCTTGACCGCTTTGGTGTTCGTCGATGACCGCCGGCCCCTCGCGCCGGCCTAGATCGGAGGTTGGACACAGCTACATCCGGGTGGCGATTGGCATCGCGTCAGTAACCCCGTGCGCCGACCCGAGGTGATGTAGCGATGTCGACGGTGTTGAAGTGCACGGTAGCGGCGACTCTACGCAAACCGAACCGCCCGGAACAGGCGCCCCCGCAGCGCGGTGCTACCGGCTCCTTCAGTCCTCCGAGGCGTCTGGTCCGTCGCCTTCCTGTTTGAAACGACCGAGATAGTGCTGCGAGTCGATGACTTTCAGGAATGGGAGGTGGCGGATTTCCAGCACGAAGAGGCAGAGCGCCGCCAATGCGACTCCGGCTACGGGTTCTCCGGCCCCAACAAGGATTCCGATCGCCGCGGTGGCAAAGACCGTGGCGGCAGTGGTGATCCCACGGACAAGTGTCCTCTGGTGGAACACCACCCCGCCGCCTATGAAACCGATCCCGGTTACCACGCCGGCAACCGTCTGTGGTGATTGCTTGAAAGCCACGGCAGTGATACCGGCTGACGCGGCGCCGACCAAGGAGAACGCACGATCACCGGCCGGGGAGCCCCGGATCGCACGCTCGAATCCCAATGCATAACCGAGGCCGGTTCCGATCAGAACTCGAGTGATAACTGTGCCCTCGGCTATCACCCGAACACTGTTAGCACAACCAGGTGGCCGAAGGCATGACCATCGGCCATAACGGCCATAACGGATCGGGCGACCGCGCTCTTACATCGGCGTATCGGACTTGTCGGTGAACATGTGGATGCACCCTGCGAGCCCAAGGATCTGCACTGGTTCGAAACCCTTCGACACCTCGCCCCACTCGTCGCGGGTTAACTCGAAGTCGATTATCTCCTTCGGAACGCCCCGGGGAGCCTCCCGCCGCCTCCCGTTCTCTCGGTAACCGATGGCACGCGACACCGCCAACGAGGCCGGGTTGTCCACGAAGGCTCCGGATCGAGCGATTTCAGCGCCGAGCCCTTCGAAGGCCAGTTGAAGCACGGCCGCTCTCATTTCCCGGCCTATGCCCCGTCCCTGGACCGATTTTGTCAACCAAGAAGCGGTCGAGATCTCCTTGAGAGTCGGAAAGTGTTTGCCGAGGACGCTTTGGACACCGACCGGCCGACCGTCCAGGAACACGGCCAGCGCCAGATGCCAGTCTTCGCTGCTCCAGTTTGCTCGTAAAGCCCACCAATGCTTCGCAGACATGATCCGCCGGGCATGTGGCTCAACATCCGTCCAGGGAATGGAGAACGGCATCTCCTCCGGGCCGTGAATTCCCGCATCCGTCGCCTCAATAAGGCCCATGAAGTCCTCATCCCTCGGCGGGCGAAGAACGAGGCGCTTGGTGACCAGTTGAAGATCGAACAGCGGCCAGAACTGCGACGTCATATCTCAATGATCGCGGGTCGACCCTGAGCGGTCACTTGGATTACTCAATAGAGTGAGCCGGCCATGCTTTCCAAGAAGGCGTTCTTCTCGTTCGTGGAGCTCACCGAGCCCGATAAGCATCAGCTGTACAACGAGTACCACCAACTTGACCACCGTCCAGCCAACCTCGCTCTTCCTTCGGTCGTGTGGGGTGACCGGTGGGTTCGGACCCCAAACTGCGCCGCGGCGAGCCGGGTATCGCTGCCCCCGCTCGCCGAGACCCAATATGTGGCGATGTACTGGTTCGCCGATCCTGTCGACGAGTCGGTACAGGAATGGCGAGAGCTCGGCGAGAGGGCTTTCCAATGGGGGCGCAAACCCGACACCGACTGGTCACGGCGCGAAGTCGGGTACTTCGTGCCGCTGCAGGGCTACGTCAATCCCCGGGTCCGGGTTTCCGCCGATGTGCTCCCGTTCAGACCGGTCAGGGGAGTTCATCTGACGGTGAGCCTGATCAGCGAGCCGCACGGGGCGGCCACGGAGGAGATGTACTCGTGGTACGACAGGGTCCACATCCCCGATCTGGTCGGTCGCCCGGGCGTAGCCGGCGCCTGGACTTTCTACAGTGAGTGGACCACCCTCCTCGATCCCGAGCAGCGTCGCATGCCCGGCGCCGCCCGGGCCACCCTCCTGTACCTCGACGGAGATCCGCTCGAGTTCGCAGCTGAGCTCGTGCGCTACAAGCGCGAGTGGGACTCGGCGGGAAGGATGCTCGACACGTCTTCGATGGAGACGATCCTTCTCGAGACGCCGCTGCTCGACATCCGGCCCTGGGAATGGAACTGGTTCGGCGCGGAGACGACCGACCAGCCATGAGGTTCGCGACACCCGCCGGCGAACTGAGCTTGGGTGTTCACACACCGGTCGTGATACAGACTCCAGGGGGCCACGCTCGATGGGAGGAGGATGCCGGCCCGGACGAGCTGGCGCGGGTAGTAACAGCTTGCGACTTGCTCGGTTATCGCCACCTGACGTGCAGCGAGCACGTAGCTGTGCCCGAGGCCCAGAAGAAATACCGAGGGGCGGTCTACTGGGACCCCGTCGCCACCCTCGGATGGGCCGCTGCGCTGACCTCGCAGATCCTTCTCGTGACCAACGTCGTGGTCCTCGGGTACCACCATCCGGTCCAGGTCCTCAAGAGCTACGGCACGCTGGACAAGCTGAGCGGTGGTCGGGTGGTGCTCGGAGTGGGAGTCGGGACGCTGCGCGAAGAGTTCCAACTGCTGGGTGCACCCTTCGATGGCCGAGGACCCCGCGCCGACGACGCTTTGCGTGCGATCCGGGACGGATGGGGGCTGGCGAACGTGCGCTACCACGGCGCTGACTTCGACTACGAAGGACTCTTGGTCGAACCGCATTCTCCCAGGACGGCACCCCTGGTCTGGGTCGGCGGGCGGACCGAGCGTTCTCTCCGGCGCGCACTCGAGCTCGGCGACGGATGGACGCCGTTCGGCTTGTCTCTTCAGGAGGTCGAAGGGATGCTTAGCGCGAAGGATCTGCCCGACGGCTTCGAGGTCGTCCTGCCGTCAGGTCCCCTGGATCCCTCAGGTTCCCCGGACGGAACGAGGGACCAGTTGGAGGCTTTGCGACGGGCCGGCGCGACCGCGGCGCACTGCGCTTTCGTGCACCATTCGGTCGATCATTTTCTCGAGCAACTTGAAGCGCTGCGCGAATTGGCGAGCGCTGAGCGACCCGCGGTCTAGCGCGAGCCGCGGAGGGCGCCGTCTAGCGCGACCCCACCTGGTGAAGCTCGATCTGGTTTCCGGAGGGATCGTTTAGGAACGCCTGCAGATTCGAGGCAACCGGGATCGCATCGCTCACCTCGACGCCGCGCGACCGGAGCTCCGCGATGACCGACTCGAGGTCGTCCACCTGCAACGCGAAGTGTTGCCCCTGCGACGGCGGTGTCGGCCCGTCGATCAGATGGACTTGTTGACCCCCAGCGTCCAGCCAGGCTCCCCCGAAACCGAAGTCCGGCCTGTCGTTCCTCTCGCTCAAGCCGAGTACCTCCGTGTAGAACCGCTTGGCACCGTCCACGTCTCCGACGTTGATCGAGACGTGGTGTACCCCTTGTATTCTCACGTCTGCTCCTCGACGACTGCCTTTATCCGCTCGAGGGTCCTGCGCATGTCGTTTCGGTTCCTCCGGCCTCGAGCCCAACCGAACAATGCCCAGTAGATGCGTAGGGGCAGGCTCGGGGACAAGGCAAACGACTCGGTCACATCGGTTCCGGTGCCGTTGGGCTCAAGGCGATAGGTCCAAGTGTTCAACGGTGCACCCGGTTTGCCGACCCCGAAGGAGAAAACCTTCCCCGCGTCGGATTCGATAACCGAGCAGGTGGTCCAGTACACCGGACCTTTCTCGTTACGCCGGACATGCCCCCGGAACCTCGCCCCTGGCGCAGGTCCTGTGGCACCATCGAGCCACTCCGCTTCGAAGGTCTCCGGACTGAACCTGCCGATCTGGGTGACATCACTCACGAGGCCCCAGATCTCTTCAGGCGATGCGTCCATGTGGACTGTGACCGATTCGTGCACGGCGCGACGCTATCCCGACGAGCCGACACGCGGAAGTGACGCTTACATGGGTGATTGGCTCTGACCGGGTCCGGACTCCAGAAAGGCGTCAGTGCTCGGATAGACGATCGACTCGTGACCGTCGTCCCATCGGACCCGGTAGTGCTGGCCGCTGGCGCCCAGCATTACTTCCGCAACCTCTCCGGTCTTTCGGCCGCCCCCGACCTTGCGGGACTCGAAGATGATCCGATCTCCGACATGCGCGTCCATAAGCAATCGCTCCTTTCTGCCGGAGCCGCGACAAAGCATTCTAAAAGGCAGCGGCGGCGCAAGGCCCATTTTCTGTCCAATCGGGGCCCCGGTGATAGAAAAGCCGTCCGGTCCGCCCCACCTCCGGTGGCCTGGCCGAGGTACGCGTTCAGGCAGGAAGAGAGCAGAAGTGGGATATCTGGAGGGCAAGGTCGCGGTCGTCACCGGCGCCGGCCGCGGGATAGGGAGCGGGGAGGCGCGACTGCTTGCTGCGGAGGGAGCCAAGGTGGTGGTCAACGACCTCGGGACCGAGCTCGACGGCGGGGGGAGGGACTCGTCCGTAGCGCAGCAGATCGTCGATGAAATCGTTGCCGCCGGCGGTGTGGCGGTCGCCAACGGTGACGACGTCTCAACGTGGGATGGAGCCGAGAGGCTTATCAACCAGGCGATCACCACGTTCGGCGACCTGAACGTTCTGGTCAACAACGCCGGCGTGGTCCGCGACCGCATGAGCTTCAACATGAGCGAGGCGGATTTTGAGACTGTCGTCCTGGTCCATCTGAAAGGGCACTTCGCGCCGGTGAGGTTCGCGGCCGCGCACTGGCGAGCACGATCGAAGGCGGGGAGTCCCGTGTATGGGCGGGTCATCAACACCACCAGCGAGGCCGGACTTTGGGGTACCCCAGGCCAGGCGAACTATGCAGCGGCGAAAGGGGGCATCGCGTCGATGACGCTGACCCTGGCTCGGGAGCTCGAACGTTTCGGGGTGACGGTGAACGCGATCGCGCCACGTGCTCGGACGCGCATGACCGAGACGATCGGCGGAAACCTGGGTGAGCCCGGCTCGACGGAGCGGTTCGACGACTGGCACCCCGACAACGTCGCCCCGGTGGTGGGGTGGCTCGCCAGTGACGCCGCTGCGGACATTAGCGGCCAGGTCTTCGTGGTTACCGGAGGGCGGGTCCATCTGCTCGAGGGCTTCCGAGACGCGTCCGGACTCGCCCGGGACGGCCGCTGGACCGTCGACGATCTGATCGAGGCGCAAGACCGGCTTTTCGGTGAACGCCGCCGAGGGATCCCCGGCTTCGGTATCGGCTTCTAAGCCCTCAAAAGTTTCCCGGGGCCCGCTGCCAGCCCCTCTTCCGAAGGGCTGCCGTCGACGCGGATGGGAACCCCGTTGACCAGTGTGTGGGTCATGCCGACCGGAGCGTCCGCAGTCAGCCGCTCGCCGTTCGCGGGGAAATCGCGCGTCCGCCGCAAGGGACCCGGAGCCACCGTGGTGGGGTCGAACACGCATATGTCGGCTGCCTTACCTTCGGAGATCGTGCCCCTGTCGTGCAGCCCGTACACCCCAGCCGGCTCCCCGGTGAGCTTGTGGATCGCCCGCTCGAGGCTCATGACCTGCCGCTCGCGCACCCAGTTTCCGAGAAGGTCGGTCGCGAAGCAGGCGTCGCACAGCTGCGACACGTGGGCGCCGGAATCGGCCAGGCCGAGCAGCACGTGGTCCCTGGGCAGCAGCCAGGCGATGCCTTCGGGGTCGTCGTTGGCGAGCACTGACCAGAACCGTGCGTGCAGGTCGTCGCCGAGCGAGATGTCGAGCACCACGTCGAGAGGAGTGCAACCCCACTCCTCCGCCAGGTCGAGCACCTTCCGCGATACCAGGTCGGGCCGGGATTCGGACTCGGCCACCGACAGGGCCTTCCAGTTGAAGGCGAACCCCCCGCTCCGCCCGCTGAGCTCGGCCCACGCCGACTCCCTCCACGCTGGATCCCGGTAGGCCGCGATCCGCTCCTCCAACGTCTTGCCCATCAGCGCGGAGAAGGAAGGTCGCATGTTCAACGTGAAGGGCTCGGCCAGGTTCATCTGGAACACGAGGGGCCGGCAGGAGACCTGAGGCCACACCTCGGCCCCGCCTTCCCAGGCGGCGTCGTGTTCGGCGATGACCTTCTCGTGATATGGATAACCCTCGACGGTCAAGAGCGCGGTCCAGGTGAACGGGCGGCCGATTTCCTTCTGGAGTTGGAAGACCTCCTCGTGCTTGATGACGCCACCCGGCAGCAGAGCAACCACGCCACGGCCCGCTTTGCGCACCGGCTGGAGCAGGGCGCGCAACTCCTCGACGTCAGCTACCCGCGACGGGACCGGGCGGCCCTTGTCACCGTTGTGGGTTGGGGATGAGCTGCTGGCGAAGCCCATCGCGCCGGCGGCCATGGCGTCGTCGACGGCTCGCTGCATCTGTTCGATCTCTTCGTGTTTCGCCGGGCGTTCGTAGGCGTCGTCCCCCATCACGTAGAGGCGTACAGCGGTGTGGCCCACGTAGCATCCATAGTTGAGAGCGGGTTTGTGCCGCTCGACCGCGTCGAGGTAGTCGGGGAACGTCTCGAAGGTGTCCCAGGGAACCCCGGCCGAGAGAGTGTCGAAGCTCATGTCCTCGACGTGCTGCAGCGTTCGCGCCAGCAAGGGCACACCGTCCGGCCGGATGGGTGCGATGGAGAACCCACAGTTGCCTGCGACGACGGTCGTAACCCCGTGGAACGACGAGGGGGTCAACCACGGATCCCAGAAAAACTGGGCGTCGTAGTGGGTGTGGATGTCTATGAAGCCGGGTGCGACCACATGACCCGACGCATCGATCTCGGTCGTTCCCTCGAGCTTCACGCCGACGACCGCCAC
>CAZCCS010000082.1:0-10649 GCA_964497005.1 uncultured Acidimicrobiaceae bacterium
GTCAGTCATGCCACTGCTGAAGACGCTTGATGTGACCGTCCGCTTCGGCGGCGTTACAGCACTGCAGGACGTCAATATCGACGCCGAGGCAGGTCGCATCACCGGCCTGATCGGTCCCAATGGTGCCGGCAAGACGACGATCTTCAACGTCATCACCGGGCTGCAGACGCCGACGAACGGTCAGGTGTACATCGACGACCGACCTGTGACCGAACTTCCGGTGCACCGGCGGGCGAGGCTCGGCGTGGCGCGGACCTTTCAGCGCCTGGAGATCTTCGGCTCATTGACCGTCCGGGAGAACATCCAGGTGGCCGGCGAGATCCGCCGGCGCTGGAGCAGGGAACGCTTCGATGTCAACGAGCAGACCGAGACGATCCTTGAAAGGACGGGACTGCACCGCCTCGGCGACGCCCCCGCCAACACCTTACCGACGGGCCTGGCTCGCCTGACCGAGCTGGGACGAGCCCTCGCTACGCGGCCGAGACTCCTTCTGCTCGACGAGCCCGGCTCTGGACTCGACAGCGCCGAGTCCGAAGCGTTCGGCCACCTGCTGCGTGAGCTGGCCGGCGACGGACTCGGCATCCTCCTGGTCGAGCACGACATGGACCTCATCATGGAGGTCTGCGAGTGGATCCACGTTCTCGACTTCGGAGTCCACATCGCCCAGGGCACACCGTCCGAGATACGCAAGGACCGCAAGGTGCAGGAGGCTTACCTCGGCGCCGGCGAAGGAACCGAGGACCTCGACCGGCTCGCCCCCGAGGACCCGACGGTCGAGATAGAGGCGCGCAGGTGATCCCGCCGGCGGTCGAGCTGGTCGATTTGAAGGCCGCCTACGGTCGGATCGAGGTGCTCCACGGGGTGAACCTGCGGGTGCCGGCCGGAACGCTGTTCGCTCTGCTCGGACCGAACGGAGCCGGCAAGACCACCACCTTGAAGGTCATCGACGGGCGTCACTCGCCGGCGTCAGGTTGTGTCCACATCGGCGGTCACCATCTGAACGGGGTCGGAGCCGACAGGCTGTCCCGGGCCGGGGTTTGCAGCATTCCCGAGGGGCGGGGAATCTTCCCGAACCTCAGCGTCGAAGAGAACCTGAAGATCATGACCTACGGGCGGGTGAACTTGACCTTGAAGGAGGTCGAGGAGAAGACCTTCACTCGTTTTCCGATTCTTGCCGAGAGACGCAAGCAGGTTGCCGGAACGCTGTCGGGCGGTCAGCAGCAGATGCTCGCAATGTCGCGGGCCGTGGTCACCGACCCGGCTCTGCTGTTGCTCGACGAGCTTTCGATGGGACTGGCGCCGTTGGTGGTTGCCGAGCTGTACGACGTGCTCGGCCAACTCGCTTCGGAAGGCATGACGGTCCTGTTGGTCGAGCAGTTCGCTAGGACCGCCCTGGCAATCGCCGACTACGCCGCGGTGCTCGTTCACGGACAGATCCAGGCGGTGGGCCAACCCGCCGACATGGAGGACGTGGCCAGCGCCTACCTTGGAGGTAACTGATGCAGTCTTGGCGAAATTCGTTCAGGTGAACCGATGAAGAACGCCGTTAAAACTGTGACTGGCAAAACTGGGAAATCCCGGGCTCGGGTGAGCTCGGCCGTGAAGCTCGCCGCCGCCTCCGCACTGGTGTGGCTGGCACTACCGTCCGCGGCCGCGCACGCCGACAGTTCCCTGATCGGCTGGACCGCGCAGGCCGACGCCAACCCTTTCGACTTCGTCATCGACAACTCCGCCGGCCTCTCCGGCGTCCACCCCCTCGCGGAAGCCGACGTTCCGGAGGACGCCACGGACTTCGAGACCGGACCGTTCGGCCACGCTTTGGCCTCTCTCGTATGGCCGGGTGGGACTGCCGGCAACCTGGGTTCGTTGTCGGGCCAGCTGGGGCTCCCGTCGCAGGTCGCTCCCCTGTTCGCCCAGGCGAACGACCCGGTCCGGGCGGAGACCTTCTACCCCGCTGGGCCCGTCGACGCGTCGTACCCGCCAGGGGCTGGCAATGGCGGGGTGGCCGAGATGGTGTCGCACGTCGACGGCAACGGGGCGACCGCTTCCTCGGGACTCTCCGACTTCGGCGTGAACGGCCTCTTCCAGGTGAAGGGGATCCAGGGCAGCTCGAACTCGTCGGCGGCGGACGTTTCGTCGTCGAAAGCCAGCGGGTCGTTTTCGAGCCTCAGCATCCTCGGGGGCATGATCACCATCGGGGCGACCACGTCCACTGCGTCGGCGACGAGCGACGGCAACACCGTTCACGGGCAGGCGGCAACCCACATCGGGGCCATCACCATCGCCGGCCAGCAGGTGAGCGTCGGCAACGACGGGATCATCGTCGGACCGGCGCAGACCAACGCCCTCGGCTCGCTGACCAACCCGGGTGTCCAGCAGGCCAACCAGTTGATCTCGACCTTCCACATCTCGATGACCCCGGTCCCCCAGACCGAGACCAGCCAGGCGCCGACGGAGAGCATCACCTCCGCGGGGCTGAAGATCAGCATGGCCCTGCCGTCGGACCTGTCGCTGAACCTTGACTGCGGGTCGGTCATCCCCGCGCAGGCCTCGCAGCTCGACGTGCTGTGCACCCTCCCCGGCTTCCTGCAGGGGGCCAGCCTGACGATCACCATCGGCCGGGCAACGGCGACCGCCATCGCTACTCCACCCTTCCCCGTGGACCTCGGCGGTCTCGGCGGGGGTGGCAACACCGGGCTGCTCGGCGACACCGGCGGCTCGGCTACCGCGGCCGGGGCGGCCGCCGCTCTGCAGTCGGGAGGCGACACCGGATCCGCGTCGCCGGCGCTGACGGGCACCGCGGTCCCAGGCAGCACTGGCGGCGCGACGACGGCCCCTCTGCCGTCGGGCTCGCATGGGACCCTCGGTGCGCTGACGCCGGTCGATCTTTCTCACCCGGTCGGCGTGGGTCTCCTGGTCTTCCTGTTCATCCTGGCCGGCGTCGCGGGGGCCGGGATCATCCGAATGGGCAGGCAGATCAACGTCGCTCCCCCGGCTAGCGTCTGCCCACTGGAGGAGAGCCGATGACCAGTACCGTCCGCGCTGGCCGCTACGACCCCGACAACCCGTACGCGGCAGCCGAGGAGGTACCCCCCCGTCACGCCGCCCTGATGGGCGCCACCGCCGGCCTCCGCCCCGGGCGGAGCCGGAACTTCCCCCTCGAGACCGTCATGCTCGTACTCGGTGGACTGCTCCTGCCGATCGGGATCATCGCCATCATCGTCGGCTGGTACGGGGCAGCCCACACACCGAAGCTCTACGAACAGAACGACTACCTCATCTCAGGAGGCCTGCTCGGACTCGGGCTCGTGTTCATTGGCGGCTTCTTGTACTTCGGGTACTGGATGACCCGGCAGATCCACACCACGGCGACGGTCGCTCAGCAGACGCTGCGTGCGTTGTCGCGGATCGAGACGCAGCTCGGGGCTAACGGGAACCACTCGTCCAACGGAACCAGCCACGGGCCTAGGCCGGCGGCGGAGGTTGGCGTTGCGGCGGCAGCAGAGGATGACGCCGACGACGACACCGCGGTTCGGGCCGGCCGAGGAGGCCGAGGTGGGTCGGGGCGGCGCGGACGCGCTCAAGCCGCAGCAGTCGCCAATGGGCCGGCGTCTCGGGGCTACGCCGCGTCGTCTGGGCCCCAGCTGGTTGCTACCGAACGGGGCAACCTGGTCCACCGGCCGGACTGCCCGGTCGTCGCCAACAAGGACAACCTGCGGGTCGTCGATCCGGACACCCCAGGTTTCCGGCCCTGCCAGATCTGCTCTCCGCTGGGTTAGGCCGCACGTCCGGTTACCGGAACACCAAAGTCCATGTGGGTAGACTAAACGTGCTATAGCGCACTTAACCCTACCCACCTGGGGGTCGAGGTGCGTGGGTGCACGTGGACGACCGCAAGGGTCCTATCCTCCGCCGAAAGGGCCAGGCCGAATAACCTGGCCTGTCTACCCGCCGGGGAAAGAGGGCAATTGGTAGCCACGGTAACTTCCAACGGAGTCGAGATCCCGTTCGACAAAGAGCATTTCGCGCCCCTGCGCGACAGCTCGGACGTCGCCGCCGAGCCGGCGGCCCTACGGGATCGGTATGAGGCGGACGGGTACCTGTACCTGCCCGGCTTCCTCGACGCCGGCGAGGTCCGTTCGATGCGCGAGGCCTACTTCGCGCTGTTCGACCCTTCCTACCTCAAGAGCGGTACGACCCCGGAACAGGGTGTGTTCTCAGGGAACCGGCCGGCGGGGCTGCCAGATCACGGCGTTGCCGGCCATCCCGCTTACGACTTCGTGCGCAGCGACCTGTTCGAGCGCTTCGTGTCGCAGCCCGCGCTGCTGGGCCTGGCCGAGGCCGTCCTCGGCGGACCGGCGTGGAGGCTGCCACGCTCGATCGTTCGCCACTTCGACCGTTCGACGCCGCGCGCCTCGAGGGCGCACGTCGACCACACCTATCTCGACCGCGGCAGCGACCGCCTCATCACCATGTGGATACCCCTCGGGTCCTGCCCGCTTCCGGCCGGCGGCCTTGTCTACCTCGAGGCCTCCCACGAGATGGAAGCCGAGGACTTCGAGCCGCTGAAGGCGGTGACCGACCGTCCAAGCGACAGCCGCCCGATCACCCACGATCTGTCCCTGGTGTCGCGAAAGCTTGGCCGGCGCTGGCTGTGGGCCGACTTCTCCGCCGGCGACGTGACGGTCCACTCCCCCCACCTGGTGCACGCGTCCCTCGACACCGTTACAGATGAGATGCGGCTGTCGGCGGACGTCCGTTTTCTTCGGGATGGGGAGCCGGCGGACCCGCGGTGGCTGCAGCCGTGGGCCGGCGATGACGGAAACTAAGCGCGCACAGGAACGCTGACACGGCGTTGCACGGCAAGGTTAAGTGGAGGTTGGTTGACTGATCAACTTCACGGGTTCACCCGGTAAACTGGCATCATGACAATGGCCAACGAGGTGAGCAGCAGCGCCGGCGAAGAACGCCCGGCTGCCGAGCCGCGCTGGCTGAACAGGCGGGAGAGCCTGGCCTGGCGGGGATACCTGGCCATGACCGACCTGCTGCACAGCCAGGTCGCGAGCGACCTGCTGGCCGACTCAGGGTTGTCGACGGCCGACTACCAGGTGCTGGTCAACCTGTCCGAGTCGGACGGACACCGGCTCCGGATGACCGAGCTGGCTAGCCGCCTCGATTGGTCCAAGAGCCGGGTCTCCCACCAGTTCGCCCGGATGGAATCGCGCGGGCTGGTTGCGCGAGAGGAGTGCCCCTCGGACGCCCGGGGCGCTTTCGCAGTCCTGACCGACGCGGGCATGGACGAGATTCGCCGAGCCGCTCCCGGGCACGTCGAAAGCGTTCGCCGGCACTTCATCGACCAGCTCGAACCCGAGGAGATTGATGCGCTGATCGCCATCACAACCAAGGTTCTCGAGCACCTCCGCACCCAGCCGGTCGGAAGCAAGCTTCCCGCCGGCGAGTGCCCGACTGCGGCTGGGGCCTCGGACGAGTCAGCGCCCGCGTGCGGGATCGAAGGCAGTGGCGAGCAGGCCGAGGACGGCGACGCCAGCGCCGAGCGCTGACACCGCCGGCCACGCGCCTGCCGAATAGACAGCAGCGGCGATCGCGGAACCGGCGGCGCCACCGGCGAAGTAGCAGACCATGTAGGCGGCATTCGCTCGGCTGCGGTCGTGACCCGCTCCGGCGTACATGACGGTCTGGTTGGTCACCTGGGTGCCCTGCACGCCGATGTCCAGCAGCACTATGCCCAAGAGCAGCCAGAGGAGGTGGTGCCCGCCGGCCCACAGAGGCAGCCACGAAACCAGGGTGACGGCTGCGAAGCCCTTTGTTGCCTTCCCGGCCCAGCCTCTGTCCGCGAACCGCCCTGCGAAGGTCGCGCACAGGGCACCCGCGGCGCCGGCGAGGCCGAACAAACCGATCACGATCTCTCCGTAGTGGTATGGGGAACCCGCCAGGAGGAACGCCACGGTGGTCCAGAACACGCTGAAGCCGGCGAAACCGAGCGCGCCGTAAAGCGACCGCCGGCGAAGCACCCGATCCGACCGAAAGACCTTCACCGTCGAGGCAAGCAACTGCGGGTACGGCAGGTGCGGACGCCGGGACTCGACCGGCAGGGTGCGGGCAAGCACCGCGGCGAGCACCAGCACCGCGCCGGCGGCGACGCCGTACACGACCCGCCAGCTGCTCGCGCCGGCGATCACTCCAGAGACCGTCCGGGCCAGCAGGATTCCGAGGAGCAGCCCGCTCATGATGGTCCCCACGACGCGGCCCCGTCTCTCTTCCCCGACCGAGGATGCCGCGAAGGGAATGAGTATCTGGGCTGCCACCGACCCCAGGCCGACGAAGAAGCTGAGAACGATCAGCGTGGTGATGTTCGCTGCAGCGGCGGATAGGGCGAGAGCAAGTGCGGCGAGGACGAGGACCGACGGGACCAGCCGGCGCCGGCGGGCGATATCGCCCACTGGGACGAGCAGCGCAAGCCCGGCCGCGTAGCCGATCTGCGAAAGGGTCACAATCAAGCCAGCCGTCGCGGAACCGGAATGGAAATCGCCGGCGATGGTGTGAAGCAACGGCTGGGCGTAGTACAGGCTCGCCACCGCCACCCCGCAGCTGACCGCCAGGAGCAGAACCATTTGACGCGAGAGCGTCGCCTGGTCGCGATCGGCTCCGGCGACCGGTTGCGCTTCTTCTGGAGCCAGGTCGCCGGTCTTCATCGCCGGCAGCCACCGTACCGGGCGTGTGTTGAAAGCGGGTCGGCCGCTAGCCTCGCCTCTCGTGACCGCAACCGAGTCTGCACCTGCGAAGGCGCGCTGGCGAGAGCAGTGGGCGGAGCTTTTTTCCGAGGTGGTGACTTCGGGGCTCTGCACCGGATGCGCCGGGTGCGTGGTGGCCTGCCCGCACGACGTCCTCGGCTACGACGACAAGAACGGGGTGTTCCGGCCGTTCCACCTCGAGGAGGAGCTCGGCCCCAGCGACTGCATTCACGGGCAGAAAGGGTGCACGAGTTGCACGAGGGCGTGCCCTCGTTTTCGGGACTGGGAGCCCGAGGTCGACACGTTCATGTTCGGCGAGGAACGGGGGCCCGACGAAATGGCCGGGGTCGCCAAGGACATCTTCCTGGCGCGGGCGACCGACCCGGAGATCCACGACCGGGGCCAGGACGGCGGGCTCGTGTCAGCGATCCTCCTGTGGTGTTTGGCCAACGACAAGATCGACGCGGCGCTGGTGTCGTCGCTCGAAGGTGACGGTTCGTCCTGGCGGGCGATTCCTTCGGTTGCCCGGACCCGCGAGGAGATCCTCGCCGGCGCCGGATCGCGGTACACGTACTCGGCTAACACGCTCGGCTACGCATCCGCCGTGGAGAGCGGGGCGGAGCGGCTCGCTCTGGTGGGGATGAGCTGCCAGGCGTCCGTGCCAGGGATCATGAAGGCCCGGAAGGCGGGGAAGGTGGCGCGGCGGATGGCGTTGTCGATCGGGCTGCTGTGTTCGAAGACTTTTGATGACGCGATCTTCGAGGAGCTCTTCGAGGCCAAGTACGGCCTGAAGAAGGAGGAGATCGTGAAGATGAATATCAAGGGTGTGTTCCAGATCTGGATGCGCGACGGGTCCTATCACGAGATCCCCTTGAAGGAGTGCCATGCCTGGACAAGGGAGGGGTGCAAGCTGTGCCCCGACTTCGCCGCAGAGCACGCCGACATCTCGACGGGCGGGATCGGCGCGTTCAACGATTGGACGCTGACGATCGTCCGGACCGACCTCGGGCGGGAGATCGTCGAGGGGATGGTGGCCGACGGGGCGATCGAGACGAGGCCGGGTGACGACGACCCCGGCGCGATCGCTTTGTTGCGGAAGCTGTCGATCGTGTCTCGCCGGCGCTGGCCGGAGACCGCCGTGCCGGCGCCTCGGGTTGGGGTGCCGGCGCCTAAGCCGAAGGTGGTGTAGGGGCGCCGGCGTGCTGGGGCCGGCGGGCTGGGGGCCGGCTTGTGGGGTTTCAAGCGGGGCCATCCGGGAAGCGCGTTCCCGGTAGCGGCTTGCATTCTCGGCATTGAAAACGACCGCAAATGGCTGGTTTCAACGCCGAGAATCAACGTCAGGGCCTAGAAGGCCGAGAACGTTGGCGTTCGGGGGTCGCCCATCGCCTGGCGGTCTACAGCTTGCGGTGGTCCCAGGAGACGATCTTGTCGATGTCGATCGTCACCAGCAGCCGGTTCTTCATCATCATCTCGACGCCGGCGCGCTGATCCTCAGTGAAAGGCCCGACGTAGCGTTCCCACATCGACACCCCGAACTTCCAGATCTGGTCGGGGTCCTCGAGGACGCGCGCTTTTCCGACCAGCTCAACGCCCCGAAGCTGGTCGTAGGTGTCGCCGGCCTCCACGAGAAAGGTGAGGCGGGGGTCCCGGTGCAGGTTCTGCACCTTCTGTGACTTGGCCTTGGTCTCGATCGTCAGCACCCCGTCGAGGAACGCGTACCACATGGCAACAGCGTGGATGGACCCGTCCGGGTGCATCGTGCACATGGTGACCGTGCGCTCCTCCTGAAGGAACTTGTCCACCTCTTCCGGGCTCATCTTGATCTCGCTGCGGCGGTTGGCACCCATGGCCGTGAAGCCTGCCATACCGCCGGCGCCGGCGGGGGGTGAGGCCGGCGCCGGGGGGCGTGGCGGTGGGCCGTGGCGATTGGCTCTCATGCGCGCTCCGGAAGCGGCCCGGTCCGGATTTTTCGCGATTTGGACTCAGATATGAGTACAAATCGCGAAGAAAAGCCGGGTGCAGCGAGCCCGTTCCCGAACCCGCCGGCGCCGGCCTGGTTGGCCGTAACCTTCGCCGGCCGCTAGGTTGGCGACCCGCCATGGGATCGCTGATCAAGAAGCGCCGCAAGCGCATGCGCAAGAAGAAGCACAAGAAGATGCTGAAGGCGACTCGCTGGCAGCGTCGCGCCGGGCGCTAACGGCTCACCCGGACGACCACTCGCCCCTCCCCGGGGAACTCCCCCTCCACGAACCAGGTCGATCCACTGCCCGCCAGCCTGGGCGTCTCGCCGGTCGCGTCGCCAAGTCGGTCTCGCCACACGGCGAGGCGGGGCTCGACTTTTAGCGCCGCAGGTTCCAGATCGTTGCCGTTGTCGCCGGCGGGTCCTCCCAGGGCGTCCCAGGCCCTATAAACGTCCGCCGTCGACACGTGCAGGGGCGGCGACAAGAGGGTGAACCGCCGGCCGGCCACCGCGTCGAAGTCGAGCAGATCGAGAGTCTCTCCGACCCCTCGGACGCGTGCGCGGCCCCCGACCACACAAAAGGGGACGTCGGCACCGAGCTTCGCCGCCGTTTCCGGATCGGGAAGACCGGCCCAGCGCAACACGGCCGCCGCGTCGGCTGATCCGCCGCCCAGGCCGGCGCCGGCCGGGATGCGCTTGCGCAGGCGCACGAAGGCTGAGCGGCCGGCGAGGGAAAGAGCGCGGCGGACGAGGTTGTCGTCGCCGGCGGGAACGCCACCCTGCGGCGACCACGACCCGGCCAACGACGACCCCGTCGAAGGCGGCACCGCCAGCCCCGCCTCCGCAACCACTTCCAGTCCGTCGCCCTCCGACAACTCGAGCCGGTCGGTCAGGTCCAAGGTGACCATCTCGGAATCGATCAGGTGGTAGCCGTCCGCCCGCCGGCCGGTGATCCGCAACGACAGGGTTAGCTTGGCGGGCGCCTCCAGCACAGCCGGCAACACGCCGGCAGCGTCAGCCATCTGACCCGTCTCTGTCACCATCGGCTGAGTCTCGCTCTGCTGCCACTGCAGTGGCCAACCGTCCCCAGTCCTCGACACTCAGCTCCTCGGCTCTCGAAGAAGGTGCCACGCCGGCGCCGACGAACGCCTCAGGCGAAACCATTCCAAACAGAGCCCTCCTGAGCATCTTCCGCCGCTGACCGAACCCGGCGCGCACCAACTCGAACAACGACGACGCCTCCACAATCTCAGGGTTCACCGCCGGCGCCGGCCGCCGGCGGATATCGACGAGCACCGACTCGACGTTGGGTCGGGGAACGAACACCGATGCGGGCACCCGGCCCACGACGGATGCGGTCGCCCAATACGCCACCTTCACTGACACTGCGCCGTAAGCCGCATCACCGGGGGCGGCAGCGAGCCTCTCGCCCACCTCCGCCTGGACCATCACCAAAATCCGAGCAACTTGCGGGACCGAGTCGAGGATGTCCGCGACCAGAGGGGTGGCAATGTTGTAGGGCAGGTTGGCGACGAGCACCCAGCGATCGAAACCGTCCAGCGTGGTCCCCCAATCGAGGTGCATCGCATCCCCATGCATGACTCGAACCGACTCAGAGAAGCCGGCCCCCACAACCACCTCCTCCAGCACGGGCACCAGGTGCCTGTCCGCCTCCACTGCGACCACATCGGCTCCGGTCTCGGCGAGCGCGAGCGTGAGGGACCCCAACCCCGGGCCGATCTCGATCACCTGGTCGCCGGGCCCGACCTCGGCCAACCGCGCTATTCGTCGCACGGTGTTCGGGTCGGCGACGAAGTTTTGGCCTAACGCCCTACGCGGGCGAAGGCCATGGCGGGTGAGCAGCTCGCTGACTTGCCGCCGGCTGAGCGTCACCGGCACGGCGCCGTCGAGTCAGGCCCCATTGAACGAGCCGAACC
>CAZCCS010000083.1:0-10626 GCA_964497005.1 uncultured Acidimicrobiaceae bacterium
ATGGCCATCGCCATATTCGGTACGCCTTCGAGCATCATCCCCTTGTAGGCAAGCCTCTTCGAGATGTCGACCTTCTCGGAGTCGACGATGAGCTCCATCCCCCCTAGGAACAGCAGCTCCAGCCCGGTGGCGATGACGACGATGTCGGCCTCGAGTTCGACGCCCGACAAGAGGCGTACCCCGGTCTCGGTGAACGTGTCGACCTCGTCGGTGACGACAGAAACCTTCTCCTCGCGAATGGCCTTGAAGAGATCGCCGTCGGGAACCAGGCACATACGCTGATCCCACGGGTTGTAACGAGGCGTGAAGTGAGTGTCTATGTCAAACCCCGAAGGAAGCTCGGCCTCGATCTGTTTGCGGAGGAGCCGCTTCACCGTGTCGGGCCGACGTCGGCTGAGCTGGAAGAAACCTTGTGTCAAAAGGGCTTTCATCCATCGCACCGCCGGGCCGGAGACCTTCGGCGGCAGGATCCTCCTCAACCAGTTGGCGATCGGGTCCTTGGCGGGGAGCGACGCTATGTAGGTCGGCGATCGCTGCAGCATGGTCACGTGGGCGGCGGAACCCGCCATCGAGGGGACCAGGGTCACCGCTGTCGCACCGCTTCCGATCACAACGACCCGCTTGCCCGCGTAGTCGAGGTCCTCCGGCCACGCCTGGGGGTGGATGATCGTCCCCTTAAATCGATCCAGTCCCTCGAACGCAGGCAGATATCCGCGGTCGTAGCGGTAGTAGCCCGCACACGAGAAGATGAACCCGCAGGTGAGCTCCGACGACTCCCCGGTGTGAACGTCCTCTGCGGTCACTCTCCAGAGGGCCTCATCGCTGGACCACGCGGCGCGTACCACCCGGTGGCCGAACCGAATGTGATCGTCGATCCCTTCCGCAGCAGCGGTGTCTCGTATGTACCGGAGGATGGATGGCCCGTCGGCGATGCTTTTTTCCCCGTCCCAGGGCCTGAACGAGTAACCCAGGGTGAACATGTCGGAGTCGGACCTGATCCCGGGGTAGCGGAACAGGTCCCAGGTCCCTCCTATGGAGTCCCTCGCCTCGAAGATGGCATAGGACGCCCAGGGACATTCGGACTGCAGGTAGTGGCCGGCGCCCACTCCGGACAGGCCTGCGCCGATTACGAGGACGTCAAGATGTTCCATGGGACCCTGGTTCTCCCGCTTTCTCAGGATGCGGCTCTCGCGAGCTTGTCGTTCAGGGTGCCCTGCTCGCCAAAGAGGGTCTCCCTCCACTGCGCCACCAATTCGGTCGTGTCACGGTCGTCGGGATGGAAGTCCGGACGGTCGTAGTCCTTCAGCTGCAGCCAGAGCTCACGGCTCGTCAGAGGAGATCGCCGGAAGTTCCTCAAGCTTCTCCAAAGAACGGTCGGCTTGTACGCGTCCCGGTCCCTGATCAGGGAAAGGGCGATCTGCACGATCATGCCGGCCACGAACCCGACCCTGATGGCCTTCATGGTCCACACCCGGACCCGCTCGCTGCCGCCGGCCGCCTTGTAAACGTCGAAGGCCACGGCCTTGTGCTCGGATTCCTCGAGGGCGTGCCAGACGAACAGGTCCCGTACCGCCGGGTGCCCGAAGTGCGCTCGGACTTCGTCGTTGGTGAGGACCAGTTCGGCCAGGGTCGCCGTGAAGTGCTCGAGAGCCGCGGTTGCCGCGAGGTTGGCGATGGGCGGGGCGAACCGGGTGCGCAACTCAAGGCCCTTCCTCGTGAACCACTCGACCTGCTTGGTCGGGTAGCCCAGCTCGGAGAGGCGCTCGTTGAAGGCGCGATGCTCCCGCCCGTGGACCGATTCCTGGCCGATGAAGCCGGCAACCTGGCGCTTGAGGTCCGGGTCGGTGATCTGGTCGCGGTAGTGCCTGACGGACCGCACGAAGAAGTCCTCGCCGTCGGGGAACACCGACGAAAGCGCCGCTCCGACGTGGCTGAGCACGAGGTCCCCGCCCTCCGAGTAGTGGCGGGGGACATCCGCGAAGGACTCCTCGAAGGCCATCCTCCTGGTCGGCACGGCCCGCGTCGGGTTGCTCGTCTGAACGGTGGATTCTGCCGCCTTGACTGGCGCCGCCTTGATTGGCGTTTGGGTCACTGCTCACTCCTCCCCAGCGTCGGTTTAGACAGTGTAGAAGATTTGAGTGTTTTCATCAAGTTCTCAAATCTGTTACTCTGGTCACATGGCGATTCCGACCGCCGCCGCCAGGAGCAACGGCATTTCCAAGGGTGAGCAGACCCGTCAAGCCATCCTCGACGCAGCCATCGCTCGGTTCGGGCGGGAGGGTTTCCGATCGACCGCGGTGGCAGACATCGCCCGCGACGCGTCGGTGGGCGGTTCGCTCGTGTACGCCTACTTTCCCAACAAGGAGGCGCTTTTCCTCGCCGCCGTAGACGACGACGCCGCAGCGGTCATCCGCGAAGGAGTCGACAGCCTCATCGCCGGGGGTGATATCAACGAATGGCGGCGCAGGTTGATCTTCACCCTGCTCGGCGCGCTGGAGCATCATCCGCTCGCCAAACGTCTGCTCGCGGGGTTGGAGCCTGAGGTGACCATCCGGGTCCTCGAAACACCCGCCCTGTCCGAGCTCCGCAAGGCCTGCGCCGAACGGCTGCGCTCGGAGCAGGCGAAGGGTACCGTGCGCCCTGACATCGACGCGGCCGTCGCAGCGAACGGCTTGGTGGCGATCACGCTGTCGTTGTTGATGTCGGTCGTGCAGATAGGTGTGCGAGCGGCGGAGATGTACGCCGATGACGTCGCCGCGGTGTTGCAAGCGGCTATCGAACTTCCGGTCGCCGGTTGGAAAAAGACCTAGGTACCGCGGTCGTCACGGGCGCTTCGAGTGGGATCGGGGCGGCGACCGCACGAGCGTTGGCAGGAGCGGGGTTCACCGTCATTCTCGGAGCGCGTCGCGCGGAAAGAATCGAGGAGCTCGCGGAATCAATCGGAGCGAAGGCCCGAGCCCACCCTTTGGATGTCACCGACCCCGGCTCGGTCGAGTCGTTTTGCGCGGCGGTCGGCCCTGACTGCCGCGTTCTCGTGAACAATGCCGGAGGCGCCCTCGGCCTCGAGCCTATTGCTGAGGCTGAAGAATCGAAGTGGCGGGCGATGTATGAGAGCAACGTGCTCGGAACGCTCCGGATGACCCAAGCGCTGCTCCCGCGTTTGATCGCTTCGGGCGACGGCCTGGTGGTCAACATCGGCTCGGTCGCCGCATTCGAACCCTACGCCGGCGGGGCGGGCTACAACGCGGCGAAGCACGCCGAAAGAGCCCTCACGGACGTGCTTCGGTTGGAGCTAGTCGGCCAGCCCGTCCGGATCAGCGAGATCGACCCTGGGATGGTAGAGACCGAGTTCTCCCTGGTCCGCTTCGCCGGCGACGAGAGCAGGGCCGCCGCGGTGTACAAGGGGGTCACCCCGCTCACGGCGGAGGACGTGGCCGAAATCGTGGCTTTCGTCGCCACCCGTCCCGCGCACGTCGACATCGACCAGGTAGTGGTGCGTCCGCGCGACCAGGCGCGGGTGTGGCTGGTGAACCGCCGCTAAGCGGGAGTGTTCCGGTTCCGTCAGCCCAGCATCTGGCGCACGACGCTGGCGATGTCGACGCCCCACTGCCGAACCTGCGGCGCCGGGAGGTAAGCAGCACCGCTGGCGGTGTGCTGCTCGGTGGGGATCGCGATCCACCGCTGATGACCGGTGGAGTCGATGAAGTAGATCGTGTCGGAATGGACGATGTCCACGTTCGGGTTGGGAGCCTGCACGGCAACGCCGTACTTCTTCCAGGCATCCTGAAGCTGCGGCACCGGGCCGGTGAGGAAATGCCATTCGGGAACGGTGTTCAAACCCTGCTCGTTAGTGAAGGAGGCGACGTCCGCCTGCGCCAGATGGAATGGGTTCACGTTGATACCGATGAACGCCACCTTCGACGCGACAGCTCCGAGTTGCTGGTGTGCGACCACGAACTCCTGCGAGACGATCGGGCAGATGTCCGTGCAGTGGGAGTCCATGAACTCCAGGACCACGACCTTGCCCTGCTGCTCGAGACCTGACAAGGAGACTGTCTGCCCGTTCTGATCGGTCATGGCGATGTCCGGGGCCGGCGCGCCCTGCGCCGAGGCGAGTCCCATGAACTCGTCCCTGGTCGTCCCCGCGGTCGAGACCGAATTGGTGGAAGCCCTGTGAACAAGAGCCACCGTTCCGACCGCCGCCACGGCCGCGAGAAGCACCAACGTCATGACCAGCTGGATCCGGGACGGCAATGGCATCCGCCGCCCAGGAACGGGGGTGTCGCTCATTCGGTCCACTGCTTAGCCCAATCCCGGCGGTTCTTCACGTCAGGACGGCTGGCTGACACTCGAGCGGAGAGGGGGGGATTTGAACCCCCGGACCCCTGTTAGAGGTCAACTCATTAGCAGTGAGTCCGATTCGGCCGCTCTCGCACCTCTCCCTGCCCCGACTCTAGCAGACTCGGGTAGCTCGCGGGACGGGCATAATCCCTTGTAGATGGCCGTTTCTGGCCGAGTGGATCCCCTCAAAGCCCGGAGTATCCCCTGCTAGGTTGGACCCCCAATCGCTCTGCAACTGGGGGTTCTCGTGAAGGGTTCAGTCATCGTCAGGTTCTGGGCCGTGGCAGCTTCGTTTTCCATGCCCGCATTTGCGCTCGCGGCGTGTGGCAGCTCCTCCAAGAACGCCACGGGCGGAGGCACCACCGCACACACCAAGTCAGTGTTCTGCGCCGACAACGTAAAGCTGGACAAGGCGTTCTCCAACGTTCAGAGCCAGTCCGAAACGTTGTCCGCTTTGAAGACGAACCAATCGGTGATCAGCGACATGGCGGCACACCTTCCTCCCGGGACTGTCGGCAATGAGGCCAAGCAGATCCTCACCGCGGCTCAGCAGGCCATCGCGAAGAACGACGTCAACGTGCTCAACAGCTTGTCGAACAACAACTACGGTGCCGACATCGATACCTATTGCGGTGTCGACACCAACGGGGACCCGCTTCCAGCAAACTTCGCCCAGGGCAAGGGCTCACCAGTTTGCAATGTTGAATCGACGTTGTCACAAGGTGTCGGCAACGCCTCGGATTCGTCTGCCGCTCTTACGTACCTCAAGTCTCATCAAGCCGACGTCAATACCTTCGCCGCCGGAGTCTCGACGCTCCCGTCCTCGGTCCAATCGGATGCTCAGACCCTCGCTTCGACAGCCCGCACCGCCATCAGCTCCAACGACCCCAGTGGGCTTGATTCCCAGTCCTTCCAGGCTGCTGCCACATCGGTGGACCTGTACTGCGGCAACAACCAGTAGTCGGAGGCCAAGGGCTGCGCGTCAGTCCCCTTGGCCTTGCCAGCGGGTAATCATCCGCCGGCCGTCGAAGCTGACAGATACGACTCCAACTTCCCGACGGCAAGGCCGGACGCCGCCAGGGTTTTGCGGAGCGTGATGAGGTCGTTGTAAAGGTTGCTGTTGAAGTGCAGCAGGATGATGTCCCCGCCGCGGAGCCTCGGGCTGCCGGCGATGGCAAGGCGGCCGGCCGACATCGTCGCGGACCACTCGACCACAGCGCCCAACCCGCAGCTGTGGGCGACCCTTTCGGTCGTCGGATTCCACGCGCCATAGGGCGGGCGCAGCAGCGTGGGGATGCGCCCGAATATTCCGAGGTAATCGTGCTCTGGCCGGCAGATCTCATAGGTCTGGCGGTCAGCGCCCAGTGATGTGAGATACGGGTGGTCGAAAGTGTGGTCCTCGATGGTGGCGCCGGCTGCAGCCAGCCCACGGAAGTAATTGGGGTCGGCAGAGGCCGCTCGTTCGATGAGGAAGACGGAGATCGGCCACCCGCTCTGGTGCAGGAAATCCACGATCCGGGGATCTCGCACCCAACCATCGTCGATCGTGACGAAGACCACGGGCGCTGATATCCGCAGACGGTAGAAGACCGGAGCCGCGGGCCCATTGGCCGCCAGGACCGGAGTCGCGGCCGGCGGAGTTGGCGTTGCGGGAATGGACGGCTCGGTTTCTGCACCGGCAGCGACAGTGGTCGCAGTGGTCGCGGTGGTACTCGTACTGTCCGTAGGCAAAGACTCAATGAACAGCGGCACGGTCTTCGGAGCAGCCGCTTTGGGGGCAATGATCGTGGCGCGGCGTCGCGGTCCGCTCGACTGTGACTGGGACAACATCAGGCCGGTGACGGTCACAGCAATCGCGGAGGTGGCGGCCACCACAACGAGCGCCTTCGAGCGCCCCCATCGGAGCGGCGAGCGCTTCGAGGTCATAGTTCTGATCTTTCCTTGGATGTCCGTTCAGTCACCACGTCAAATATGAATGGATCGCGGGACTAGCGTCTAGGCGCAGACTGCCGGGGAAGGAGGGGGTCGTCGACATGCTCACCGGTCCGGAAAGCATCTGCAATACGAGGTACGTCTCCGTCGACGACAAGCAGGCGGCATGGGTGTTCGCCGAGTTCCAGACCGGCCGCACGGTGTCCGAGTTGGCAGCGTGGTTGGAACCAGATAACTGGCCTCGGTGGGGGCCGCAGATGTTCAAGGAAATGAAGCTCCTGGGCAAGAAGACGGGCATTCAAAGTTCAGACGGGGAAGGCTGGCAAGCCAAATACATGGAAGTTGTTTCTCTGGCGGGGCGCGAGCTGCACACCGTACTCCAGTGCGACGTGAAGAAGACCACCGGATGGGCGGCGATGACCTACGACTTGGACCACAGCGTGGGGAACGTGCTGAACGTCGATCGAGGCTTCCTGGCGGCCGTCGATATCGGCAACGGGAAGCGGTTGGTGAAGGCCCTGAAGGTGGTCGGGTTCACCGACACCGTCAACGACATCCTCGCCACGGCAGTCTGCCCAGCGTGGACCGAGTGGATGTACAACGCTACGCAGACCGCCGCCGACCAGGTTGCGGGAAGTCCGGGCGAGGAGAGTCACGGAGCCCTCGGCGACGCGGGCGCGGAGGACGGGAAGGCCGGCGAGGCCGCCTCGGGTTTCACCCGGGGCTACGCCAACCAGTGGGCCGATTACGTCTCGGACATGGCTCACTTCTATGGCGCCTATGCAACCGACGTCGGAAGCCGGTTGTGGTCCGGCGAGTACGGCACCAAAGACGCCAGCGAGGACAGCAGCCGTCTCTTTCTCAGGCTGGCGAGGGATTGGTCACAACTGTGGCGGGCCGGGACTGAGGTCGCCGAGGGATTCGCCGGGGCTGACGTCCCTCCGACGGGTGGAGTCCCGTCGGGCAAGGGGGTGTGGGAGCGGTCGTTGGAATACACCACGGTGCTGGTACGGGCGCCGGACAAGCCGGCTGCCGTCGAGGTGACGGACCTCTCTCTGATCGGGGTGACCAAAGCGATTATCAAGGCGGCCGCGATCAAGCTGGACCCGGTGGGGATCGGCGCCACAGCCTCCAACCCGGATGGAGGCGAACTGGTCGAGGTGAGAGTTCTCGCTGACACCACTTCGATTCCCCCCGGCCTCTATCAGGGGGACCTGATCGTGCGACCTGACTCCGGCGAGCCGGCGAGGATCCCAGTGCTCTTGTATGCAAGCAAGGCACGCCCACTGACTGGGGGAGGCTGACTTCATGACCACCGGCGGGACAGAAGACCGGTTCGAACGGCTAGTCGACCGGCTGCTCTCATCAGCGGAATCGTCGGCATCCACGGGTGACTGGAACCGCGTCCTGGAGCTGGCATCGGACGTTCTCGAAGCCAACCCGGGCAACGAACGGGCCGGCTCCCTGATCGAGCGAGCCCGCGCCGGGCAATCCCTGGCAGAAGGCCAACGCGCGTTCGTGACCATGCTGTTCTCCGATCTGGTCCGGTCCACAGATCTCGCAGACGCGCGGGAACCAGAAATCGTCCGTGACCTGTTTCGCGTCTATCGCCAGGCTGTCACCGAGGCGATCGAAGCTCTCGGCGGGTGCGTGCTGCAGTTTGTCGGGGACGGGGTCGTGGCCTGCTTCGGGTATCCGGCCGTATTCGAGGATGACGCCAGACGAGCGGTCATGGCCGGCCTCGGACTTGTCGAACGCATGGCGGCAGCGGCTCCCGAACTACGAGAGCGGTACGGCGTCGAGGCCTCAGTCCGGGTGGGCGTCCACACAGGGACCGTGGTCGTAACCGGTCGTACACCAGGTCCGATGGATTCTCCGTCGATCTTCGGAGTCGTGGCCAACCTGACGTCGAGGTTGCAGTCCGAAGCCCCACCCGACACCGTCGTGATCAGCGACGCAACCAAGCACTTGGTGGAGAACCATTTCGATCTCGACTCGATGGGGACTCGCACCTTGAAAGGAATCGCTCGTCCGGTCGAGGTCTTCCGCGTGCTCCGTCCCTTGGACGTCGGCAGCTTGCATTCAGCGACGCCGCTCCATCCTTCGGCGCTGGTAGGACGCGGCGGCCCGATAACGAAGCTGTCGGGCTACTGGCATGAGGTGGTTTCGTCGGCTCGCGAGCAGCGCCCTCCGATGACCACAGCGGTAGTGGTGCGGGGCCAAGCCGGAATCGGCAAGTCGCGCCTAACGGAGGACTTCTGCGACGTGGTGAGCAGTGATGGTGGCACCGTTCTTCGAGCGAACTGCTCGGCCTACCACACGAACGTCGCCCTCTGGCCGATATCTCGGATGCTCGGGTACAGGATGGGCTTCTATCCCGAGCAGTCGGCGGACGAGCGGATCGCGGACGTCGAACGAAGGATGCGAGCGGTCGGGTTGGCGAGCGAGGAAGTGCTTCCTCTCGTGATGCCGCTCCTCGGACTTCAAATGGAGGAAGAGCGTTCGCGCCTCGAGGTCGATCCTCTTGCCTTGCGGACGGAGACCCTGGAGGCCCTGGTCGGTTGGCTATCTCGTTTCGCGACCTCCAACCCGAGCGTCCTGGTCGTCGAGGACCTGCACTGGGCCGACCCCACCACAATCGAGCTCCTCGGCATGCTGGCGAAGGAAACCATCCCCGGGGTGTTGATACTGGCGACGAGCCGCGAACCGCTGAACACCCCCTGGTCGCAGCTCGCCGTTGATATGGAGATCGGAACACTTTCCGCCGGCGACGCGTCCGAACTGATCGACACGATGGTCCAGCCGGGCGACCTCGACGAGGACCAACGGCGGATGGTCATTGAGCGTGGCCAGGGAGTTCCGCTCTTCATCCAGGAACTGGTTCGCAGCGCCATCAGCTCGAGCTCGACGGAAACGGTGCCAGTTCGGCTCCAGGAGCTCCTTGCCGCGCGACTGCGTGCCCCCGGGATCGATCTCAGGATCGCCCAACTTGCTTCCACGCTCGGTTCGGTCTTCGAGGAGGGCATCCTTCGCGAGCTGGCGGAGGCCCCGGTGTCCGAAGCGCTCGCCCAACTGCACGCCGCGGGAATCGTTGAACCGGTGGGCGACGCGAGGCAGGCGGGCTATCAGTTCCGGCACGTGCTGTTGCGAGACGCTGCTTACGAAACTCAGGTACTGGACGCAAGGCAGGACCGGCACGCCCGCATCGCCCGGCTCATCGAGGCGACGGCTACGAGCCCAGGTGACCTGGCCATAGTCGCCCACCACTACGACCTGGCGGGCGACCTCGCGAGGAGCATCCCTGCTTACATCACGGCGGCCAGCAGGGCACAAACCGAGGCGAGCCATACTGAGGCGAGACGTTTGCTCGACCGCGCGCTCGATCTGCTCCTGTCAACGCCTGCCGGGGAAGAGCGAGATCTTGCCGAGCTGAACATCCGGCTCCTCCGGACCATGAGCGTCAGCTCACTCTTCGGTTACGGCTATTCCGACGTCTACGACGACTACCACTGCGCTGAGGGGATCTGCCGCCGGCACAGCAACAGAGCCGCGATCGTGCCTGCCCAGGTCGGGATCTGGAGCTACATGCTCGTGAGGGGCGAACTCGGCATGGCGACCTGGTTCCTGGCTCCGCTGATCAATGCGATCGACTCGCCCGAAATCGCTTGGTTCGCCCCCGAGATCAAGTCGTGCATCGGTTACAACTCCTTGTATGCGGGTGATCTCCTCGAAGCAAAGCGGCTCTTCGAGGAGGCGTGGGATGGGTATATGCAGAGGCCGGAGGACGAACGGGTTTCTGAGTTCTGGCCGTTGCCCAACGATCCGTTGGCGGTCACAGCGGTAGCCCTAGCTTGCATAACGGCGCTGCAGGGCGACCTCACAGCCAGCGGCGATTGGGAGAGCCGTGCGATCTCGGAGGCGGAAAAGATCGGGTTCCCTCGAGGTCCCTTCAGCCTGGCGTTCGTCACGACCTACCTGGCGTGGCTTCGAATGGTCGCCGGAGACGACGAGGGCGCTCGCACCTTCGGACAGAAGACCCTCGAGCTGGCCGAACAACATCGGTTCGACTACTTCCGGGCGATCGGCTACCAGTATGTTCTCGTTCCCTCTGGGGAAACGACCGGGACGCCGGAGGATCTCGCCACCTCGGAAGCCGCCATGGACATGGTCGGCCATGCTGCTTTCAGGGCCGCGTTCCACGGGATCGCAGCCCGCAACCACTTTGTCCGGGGTGATCTCAAACGAGCACTCGACGAGATCAACGAGGGACTCTCCCGAGTGGAGAAATCAGGCGAGCACGTGCACGAGCCTTACCTTCTCATTCTGCGCGCCGAGGTGACCGCGCGGTTGTCC
>CAZCCS010000084.1:0-9430 GCA_964497005.1 uncultured Acidimicrobiaceae bacterium
GTCGACAGCGAGGTGCCGGTTGCAATCTCACACGCGTACGAAATCGGCGTTTCGAGCGACGCGGCCGCCCGAGTGCTGTTCAGGCCGCTGGGCGCAAGGTTCAAGCCCGCAGCTACGACGCAATGATCGCCGCCACCGCCATCGCTAGCGAGCTCCCCCTCTACACGGTCAACCCCGCCGACTTCTCCGGCATCGAAGGACTGGACCTGCGACCGGTCCCCCATCCCGACCAAACCCTCCTCCCCGAGTAACCGCCCCATAAAGCCAGTGCCTTTGATTATCCGACCTCAGTGGCCTGGCGAGCCCATTCGGCGATCTCGGAGGGGTCGTTCGGCTCACGGACCGTTGACCGTGAGTTCGCACGCCTTCTCGTGAAAGCCGCGTCCGGTCGCGACGTCGAGGACGAGATGATTCGACTCCTGCGGGGTCGCCAAGAGTGATGGGCATCGGTGCCGAGCACTCCATCTCGCCCTCACGCCCAGCACGCCCCGACCGCAGCGGATGGCGCGCGAATCGATGACCCCGGACGCTTTGCTCAGGCGGGAAATTGGCTGGCACCTAGGCGCACATCCTTCGCCCGATGCCACATGAGGTCGATTAACGATCACCGGCATATCTAGCAATCTGCGCCGTCGCCGGGCTGTTTCAGTGCTCCCCTTGGTTCGTGGCGGGACTGCCTGGAGTCGTCTCGGACCGTGCGAGCCACTCGCTTATGGTCGCTACTACGACCCTTGCGTCAGCTACGGCTTGGACTGCTTCGGCCGCGGGGGTGTCGCCGAGGGCGTAGTCCGCGCGGCTTCGCCGGTCGAAGAGCGATCGGAGAAGCCGGCCTGACTCTGGATTTAGGTCATGCTCTCGGACGAGGACCCGGGCTACGGCCGCGACAACTCCCGCATGCTTCGACCTCACCACTCCAACTCTTTGGAGGGCTTCCTCCGCCGCGTAGAAGGCGGCGTAGTAGCTCCGAGAGATTGCTTGTGCAGCAAAACCATGGTCGGCCAACAGGCCGGCCGCGGCCAACTCCTCGCGGGCGCGGTGCATGCCCCCATACTCGGGGTTCACTTAACCGAGCGGCCCTGCGCCACGTCGGCCTTAAGTAGGGGAACCCTCGGATTGTTCCATTCGTCTAAGTCGACGACGAGCGCGGACACGGTGATGCCCGACTGCAGGGTCTTGTCCCACAACAGCTCGTCCATGCGACGCGCGTCATCCCACGGTGACTGAACGTTTCGCAGCACCACGGCCAAGTCCAGATCAGATTCTTCTTTCGCCGCGCCAGTGGCATGCGAGCCGAACAGGACCACATCTACCAACCGTGACCCGAACAGACCCCGTAACTCATGGGCGACCTGCTTCGCCAGATCGTGAGGGCGAACCACGCCCCCGCCGACCGGGGGATCTTCCAGCTTGCTGAGGGCAGCATGGACGCCAGGTTCGTCGACAAGCCCGACGCTGATCAGCCACTCGATCGCTCGACGCCGCATGCGAACATCGTGAAACGCGAACCAAGAATCACGTAGCTCCGGGAACTCGAAGAGAGTGTCCTTGAAGCGCCGGAAAGCCCCCCTGCCCTCGATGGCCCGTCCCAACAGATCCCCCGCCCTTGGGTCGCCAACACGCTCGACGAAGTCCCGCATATCCTCGTAGGCCTCATCAGATGGGATCGGATAGATGTACAACGCGCCGGACTCCTCCGGGTCCGGTTCGTCCATATTTTCGGACCAAGCCAGCACCTCGCCCGAGACCGGATCGATAAACCATTGCAGGAACCCGGAGTGGTCCTCCAGGGCCTCCCCGAGCGTGTCTAGATCAATCGTTGCTAGTTCGAGCATCGCTATCTCCGTTGTCAAGCTCGATCTATCGCAACCATCGTAGGTTGGGTCAGCCGCTCAAACCACCAACTCCGCTCGCCGCTGCTGATCGGGTCTCGCCGCCTCGAGCGGCATCGCATCCGACGCGGCCCGCAGCCTCCCGATCGCCTCGGTCATCACGGTCGGATCTGCCGTAAAAGGCAACCGCACGTGGGTCCTAAACGACCCGTCGCTACTGAACAGAGTGCCCGGAACCAGCTCGACGCCGTGGCGGAGAGCGAGCTGGCAGAACGGCACCGCCTCGAACGGAAGCTCTATCCAGAGGGACGGGCCGCCGGCTGGAGGGTTCCACCGCCACAGGGGCAGCAGTGATCGCAGAAGCATCTCCGTGTGCGCTAAACGCTCCGACAACAACGCGCTCGTCTCGGGCTGAAGCTCCTCCAACCTTCCGACGAGCCGCGCGGCGACCGCCTGGTCGAGCAGCCCGCTTCCGAGGTCGCTCGCTACTTTGCGCCGGGCGAGCCGGTCGATCCACGGATGCGGGGCCCGGATCCAGCCCACCCGTAGCCCGCCCCAGATGGCTTTGCTCAGCGAGCCCACCGTTATCACCGGGGCTTTCTCGGCTTCGGGGTATGACGCGATAGGCGGCGGGATCTCCATTGGGCCCAATCGCAGACGAGACAGCGCATGATCCTCGATGACCGGAACCTTCAACCGCCCGGCGATCTCCGCAAGTCGCCGGCGCCGGTGACCGGCCATCAACGTTCCGGTCGGGTTCTGGAAGGTGGGGATGACGAACGCGGCCGCGATAGCAGACGCGCTCAACAGTCGTTCAAGTCCGTCGAGCACCAGTCCTTCGCCGTCGGTCGGCAGTGAGACAAACCGCCCCCCGACCGAAGCGAATGCGTCCGCGCATCCGGGGTAGGTCGGGTTCTCCACGAGCACGAGATCACCCGGACGGACGAACAGCGACGCGCACAGTCCGATCGCCTGGTGCGCGCCCGTCGTGACCAAGATCTGGTCCGGTGTAGTGGGCAGCCCTTCAGAGCTGACGACTCTTGCCAGCTCTTCCCGCAGTTCTGGAAGACCCCACGGGAGGTAGCCGGTGTCGCAAAGCAGCTCGCCGAGTTCCAACGCGGTCAAAGACTGCAGCGCATCCGCCACCGCCGGAAGTCCCGGCACCTCCGCGCAGACGAAGGAGACGAGGGACCCGGCGTCTTGGCCCTTCGCGAGCAGCGGGCGGAACATCGGGGCTCCGGGTGTTGGCTGGTCGTCTGGTGGTATCTCCCGAACGCGGGGAACGACCCTCGTGCCGCTCCCGTGCCTGCTCTGCACATGCCCGGTTCCACGGAGCGATTCGTACGCGGAAACGACCGTTGTGCGACTGACGGCTAGATCTCTTGCGAAGGACCGCTCGCTTGGAAGTCGGGCTCCAGCCGCCACGACGCCCGTCTCGATCAGTTCGCGAAGACGGATCGCCAGCTTTTCGTGAAGCGCGCCCGCCCCCGTTGACCAGTCGCCGAGGCCGGACAGAAGGGCGCTCAACGGAGCAGTCCACTTCCTTGGGAGTGGATATTGGATACCCCGTTCATCGAGTCCAATCTTCCGCCATGAGGCAACGTTCCGCAACTGGACTGATAATTGGACTGCTTCGTTGGGCCACAGCTCCGGCCGTGCGAGCGAAGTCCGGCTGGTCCTTCGATGGGGACCGCAACCGCGAGGCCGACTCCCACTGGGCATCGTTGTCCGAACTCGGTCGCCTTTGCAGTAGCCGGCCGACACCGAGCGAGTACCGGTCGGGTCATGCATCCCTACCTCGTTGAGCTAGCCGCGGCGGAGCGCCGCCAGGAAATGATCGGAGCCGCCGACCGCCACCGCCGAGCATCCGAGGCACGTGACGCGAGCATCGGAGCCCAGCACAACGGGGCGTGGCGCCGGCGCCGGCTACCGACGAGGCGGTTGCTGGGCTATGTCCCTTTCGGTTTCTTGGCGCGGCTGGGTGCCACCCGCGGCGGTTCGCCTGGCATCTTCGGGTAGACCGGCGGCCAGGGAGCGTCGAGAAGGCCGCGCTCTTCAGCGTCGATGCGTGCCATTTCCAGCAACGACTCGAGCGACTGCGGCTCGGCTCCCTCCCACGGGTCGCCCTTCTCTGCGACCCGCAGAGGGACCGTATCGATGGTGAGCTCGTCGGGCTCGACCGAGGCGAGTTCGTCCCACGCGAAGGGTGTGGACACCTGTGCCCCCGGGCGAGCTCTCACTGACCAGGCGCCGAAGACAGTCTTGTGCGGCGCGTTCTGATTGAAATCCACGAACACCCGCGACCCGCGTTCCTCTTTCCACCAAGCCGCGGTGATCAGATCCGGGCGCCGGCGCTCGAGCTCCCTTCCGATCGCCACTGCCGCCGCGCGCACCTCCAGCGAAGACCATCGAGGCTCGAGCCTGACGTAGACGTGGATTCCGCGATTGCCCGTTGTCTTCGGCAGGCCCGTCACGCCGGCTTCGCCAAGCAGCCGACGGGTTTCCAACGCGGCCTCTCGCAGCATGGGGAAAGTCACTCCCGGCGACGGGTCGAGGTCGATTCGGAGCTCGTCAGCATGGTCGGGGTCAGAAGCCTTGTATGGCCACACATGAAATCCGAGGCACGCCAAGTTCACCGCCCAGAGGACGTGGGCTAGATCGGCAGCGACGAGCGCATCTGATGTAGTGCCGTTGGGCGTTGCGACGATGGTCGTCTGAAGCCAGTCCGGTCGCTTTTCGGGGACTCTTTTCTGGAAGAAAGACGGACCACCGGCGCCGTTTGGGAACCGCTGCATCAGCACAGGTCGGCCGCCCATTGAGTTCATCAGCGGCCTTTCGACCGAGCGGTAGTAATTGACCAGGTCGAGCTTGGTGTGCCCGGACCCGGGGAAGAACACCTTCCCCGGGCTGGAGATGGCGACCTCGTGGCCGGACGACTCCACCAGAAAGGAATCGTCGCCGGGCACCCGGGTTCCTACTCTGCGTCGGGCCGGTAGCTCGCCGCGAGAAGAACTGTCGAGTTGACCACTCCAAACGCGGCAGCGAGCAAACCCCAACGCAAGCCGGACCGCTGCTTGCCCAACAACGAGTCCACTGAGAATTTCCCCGGTCCGAGTATGGCCATCGCCGTAGCCACCGCGGCGACCACGGCGGTGTACTCCCAGCCCCCCTTGAACACGAAGAAGCCCTTGCCCTTGTGATCGGTCCTCGCCGCAGTCGTCATCAAGCCGATCGCGGCTGCAGCGGGAAGAGGGCTTGCGGCGCCCACCGTGATCATGGTCCCCGCCCCGATCTCGGTCGCGGCGGCGAGGCGTGCATGGACGTGCGGCGGTTTGAGGCCGAGGGAGTCGAACCAACCGGTGGTGCCTTCCAGGCCTCCCTTGCCGAACACCTTGTTGTAGCCGTGGGCTACAAGCATCGGGCCGACCGTCAGGCGAAGCAGCAGCGCCGGAATGTCCGAACCGGTGGATGAGCCGTTGCCTCGTATCCGTTTCCTCATCGCCGCCACGGTACCCTCGGTCCGACCGTGGCACACATTCCGAACACCCTGCCGGCGCGTACCCGTCTCGCCGCGGCCGTCGGGTTCGCCGTGTCCCAGACATCACGACGGCTCGGGCGTGGCGGCGGTTCGGTGGTCGGCGGCCGAGCCATTCTGGCGGTCGACCCGCACGCTCTGGCGAGGCTCGCGGCGGGCCGGAATGTCGCACTGGTCTCGGGCACCAATGGCAAGACCACCACGACGAGCCTGCTGCGCGCGGCGCTGTCCACCGGCGGTCCGGTCGCCACCAACCTGCTCGGCGCCAACCTGCCACCCGGTCTGGCAGCGGCGCTGGCAGCCGAACCCGAAGCCCTCACCGCGGCCTTGGAGGTCGACGAGGCCTGGCTCGGCAAAGTCGTCGGCGAGACCGCTCCGAGAGCGGTCGCGCTCTTGAACCTGAGCCGCGACCAACTCGACCGGAACAACGAGGTCCGCATGCTCGCGTCGTCGTGGCGCCGCACTTTCGGCCCCGCTTCCTCGCATCGCCCGCTGACGGTCGTTGCGAACGCCGACGACCCGATGGTGGTCTGGGGCGCGGGCCTCGCCTCCGACGTTCGATGGATGGGCGCCGGCCTGCCGTGGACCGACGACGCCGCCGGCTGTCCCGCGTGCGGCGGGCGGGTCAAGTTCTCCGACGCGGGCGACTGGGCCTGCGGCAGCTGCGACTTCCGCAGACCGCAACTCGACGCCTGGCTCGAGTCCGGCGACCTAGTGCGCGCAGACGGCTCGCGCACAACGCTTCGGGTTTCGCTTCCGGGAAGGGCGAACCTCGCCAACGCAGCGATGGCGGTGACGGTGGCCGAGGTGATGGGACGGGATCCGGCGGCTTCTGCTGCGGCCGTTTCACAAGTGGACGAGGTCGTGGGTCGTTACGCCACAGTGACGGCGGGATCCACGAAGGCCCGACTGCTGCTGGCCAAGAACCCCGCCGGCTGGCTCGAGGTGTTCGACATCCTCCGGCCAGCGCCTCTTCCCGCCGTCGTGGCGATCAACGCGCGCATCGCCGATGGGCGCGATCCCTCTTGGCTGTGGGACGTCGCGTTCGAGCGGCTGGCGGGAAGGCTGGTGGTCGCGACCGGGGAGAGAAGCCGCGACCTGGCAGTCCGACTGCGCTACGCCGGGGTTGAGCATCAGCACGAGCCGGACCTGTTGAAGGCGATCGCCGCGGCGGGGTCCGAGGAGGTTGACGTCGTGGCGAACTACACGTCGTTCCAGCAACTGCGAGCAATGCTGACGTGAGCAGACCGGACGGCTCGAGCGTCGGAGTAGCGCTTCTTTTTCCTGATCTCCTCGGAACTTACGGTGACTCGGGGAACGCGGTGATATTGGCCGAGCGCCTGCGGTGGCGGGGCATCCCGGCTGACCTGGTGACGGTGCGATCGGGCGAACCGGTTCCGGAGTCTTGCGACGTCTACGTCGTGGGCGGAGGCGAGGACCTGCCTCAGGCTCTCGCTGCAAAGCAGCTGGGCACATCGGGAGGCCCGCTGCACCGGGCCGTCGACCGCGGGGCGGCGGTGCTGGCCGTCTGCGCCGGGTTGCAGATTCTCGGTCGGCGATTCGTCGGCCCTGACGGAACCCGGTCGGACGGTCTTGGACTGCTTGACTGCGAGACGGTTCGCGGTAGCGGGCGCCGGTCGGTCGGCGAGATCCTGGTTGACCCGGATCCCGAGCTTGGCCTTCCTGCCTTGACCGGATACGAAAACCACGCCAGCACCACGCTTCTCGGCCCCTCCGCCAAACCGGTCGGGCGGGTCGTTCAGGGGATCGGAAACGGCGGCGAGACCCAGGTCGACGGTTGCCGGTCGGGCCGCCTCCTCGGCACCTACCTGCACGGACCGGTGCTCGCCCGCAACCCCGCGCTTGCGGACCTGATCCTCCGATGGGTAGTAGGAGAACTCGAACCTCTCGACGACTCCGAATGCGAAGAACTGCGCGCGGAGCGTCTGCGGTCCATCGGTTTGCACGGACGGCATGACTCCGGCTCGAGGCGCAGATCCCTCCGCGAGCGGCTCGGGCGGTTTTCCGGGAGCTTCACCGCTTGAGCTCGACCGCTCTGTTCACCGACCACTACGAGCTGACCATGGTCGAGGCGGCCCTGCGCGCAGGCAAGGCCGGCGATCGGGTCACCTTCGAGGTCTTTACCCGGTCCCTGCCGGAAGGTCGCCCCTACGGCGTGTTCAGCGGGATCGGCAGGCTGGTTCCGGCGCTGGAACGGTTCCGGTTCGGGGCAGAAGAGATCGAGTGGCTCCGCCGCGCCGGCGTCGTTAAAGAAGCCACTCTCGAGTGGCTCTCTTCCTACCGGTTCGCGGGAGACGTGCACGCGTACCGTGAAGGGGAGCTGTACGGCGCCGGGTCGCCGGTCATGATCGTCGAGGGAACCTTCGGAGAGACGGTGCTTCTAGAGACCCTCGTCCTTTCTGTGTTGAACCATGACTCTGCGGTCGCCGCGGCGGCATCGCTGATCTCCCGTGCGGCGGGGGATCGCCCGGTGATCGAGATGGGCAGCCGTCGCACGGACAACGAGGCCGCCGTCTCCGCCGCACGCGCCGCCTACATAGGAGGCTTCGCGTCGACCTCGAACTTGGAGGCCGGCCGTCGGTACGGGGTTCCGACCGCGGGGACGACTGCGCACGCGTTCGTGCAGTTGTTTTCAAAGGAGAGCGGCGCGTTCGCCGCGCAGGTCGACGCGTTCGGGAACGCCACCACGATCCTGGTGGACACCAACGACACCTACGAGGGCATCCGGCGCGCGGTCGAAGCCGCCGGGACCGGACTCGCAGCGATCCGCATCGACTCGGGTGACCTGGTCACGGAGGCTCGTCGCGCACGGGCGTTACTCGACTCGCTCGGCGCGACCAAAACGAAGATCGTCGTCACCGGAGATCTCGACGATCGACGAATCCGGGAGCTGCGCGACGCGCCGGTCGACTCCTACGGAGCGGGGACCAGCGTGGTCACCGGTCTCGGTTCGCCCACCGCGGGCTTCATATACAAGCTGGTTGCAGTGCAAGGACGGTCCGTCGCAAAGCACTCCCCGGGCAAGTCGACCATAGGAGGTCGCAAGTGGGCGTGGCGGGTGCCCGGGCGTGGCGAAGAGGTGGTCAGCCTCGCATCCGAGCCGGCACCTGCCGGCGGTAGGGCACTGCAACAACCCGTCGTACTCGGCGGCTCCCCTTTGAAGTTGCCGTCACTGGACGAAGCCCGCGAGCATCATCGCCGCGCGCTCGCCGAGCTTCCCGGCGGCTCTCCCCTTAGGGTCGTAGTCCCCGGCTAGGTCCGTTCCCAGAGCTTGATCCCGCCGAGGATGCCGGCGGAGTTGTCGATCACGCTGACGTCGCCCGGTAGGTCCACCGGCGTGAGGTGCGTCGCGTTCCCCCCACCGACGAACATGTGGTCGTAGAAGGTCAGGGCCTTCATGGTGGCGATGGCTTCGACCACCCTTTTGCGCCACTTGGGGATCCCGATTTCCTTGAGGGCGGCGTTCCCGAGCGACTCGTTGTAGGTGCCCGACTTGCGTAACGGGTGGTGCGCGAACTCGAAGTGAGGAAGCAACTTGCCTTCCATGAAGAATGCAGTCCCAACACCAGTACCAAGGGTCATCACCGCCTCGAAACCTTTGCCTTCCACGACCGCGGAGCCCTGGACGTCGGCGTCGTTGGCGACCTTGGCCGGTTTCCCGGTCGCTTCCCGCAGCGCCGCCTCGAGGTCGTAGCCGTCCCAGGCCTTGACAAGCTTCGGGGCAGGCTTCCCGCCGGGGCCGTCCGGTGAGACGAAGTGGGGAGCCGACAGGATGCGGCCGGCGCGGACCATCCCCGGAAAGCCGACCGAGATCCGGTCGTACGCCGGGAGGTCGATGACCATCTTCAGGATCTCCTCGAGGAGTCGCTGTGGCGACAACGGGTAGGGCGTCTCGATCCGTACCCGGGCATGCTCCAAATTGCCCGTCGCGTCGAGCACCGACGCCTTCACGCCGGTGCCGCCGACGTCGACCGCCAAGGTGTTCTTTCCCCGGGGAGCGGCTCTGGTTGTCATGACCAAAGACTACGTACCAAGACCATGTGCC
>CAZCCS010000084.1:9530-10624 GCA_964497005.1 uncultured Acidimicrobiaceae bacterium
CATGTGCCAGAAACCATGTAGTCGCGCGGCGCGCCGGCGCCTCGTTGGCGAATAAGGGCAGAATTCGCTCGCGCGTTCGACGGACGCGCCCGGAGGGTAGAGAATGGAACTGCCGCGGGTGTAGCGGCGTGTTCGAACGGAGGGAGGTGCCATGAGCACGAGGGACGATGCTCGCCTCACGGCTCAAGAGCGCGCCGCCCTGTCCAACCTCGAAGCGTTGGCGGCGGCCGACGATCCTCAGCTGGCCGCCCGCCTCCGAGGGCCGAACCGATGGCGGCTGTTTGTCCGTCTCTCCACGTTTCTCGCGTGGGTGCCCCCACTCCAAGGATGGGTGACCAGACTTCCCGGGTTGCACAGCCCGTGGGTGGCAATCCCTGCGGTCATCGTGGGGCTCGCTCTGACGGTGGTCAGCGTGAGCGTCGGCCTAGCGGTCGGGGTTATAGGGGCCGGCGTCGCGGCAGCCGGGCTGTGGTCGTTGGCCACCGCAGCCCAGCGGCGTTGGGGAGGGGGATAACCGACCCGCTCGCGCCGGCGCTGTACTTTCACGCTGAGTGTTCTCAGGATCTAAGCTTGTGGGCCTCAGCGAACTCTCAGGAAAACAGGGTAGAACAACTATCCGTTCCTATTCCCCGATATACAGGAGACTCCGCGTGCGCGTACTGGTTCTGGGTGGCGACGGCTACCTCGGGTGGCCGACTGCTCTTCACCTTTCGGCGGCAGGCCATGAAGTTGGCGTGGCTGACAACTTCGTGCGCCGCCGGTACGACGACGAGCTAGCAGTCGAGAGCCTGGTTCCCATCGAGAGCTTGCGGGCGCGGATCGCCCGCTGGACGGAGTTGTCCGGCCGCACGATCGAGCAATACGACGGCGACCTCTGCGACGCCGAGTTCGTTCACCAAATGGTCCGGGAGTTCGAGCCGGACACCATCGTGCATTTCGCCGAGCAGCGCTCCGCGCCGTACTCGATGATCGACCAGAGCCACGCGGTATACACCCAGACCAACAACGTGGTCGGCACACTGAACGTCCTCTACGCCATCGCGGACGCCGACCGCGATATCCACCTGGTCAAACTCGGAACGATGGGCGAGTAC
>CAZCCS010000085.1:0-2607 GCA_964497005.1 uncultured Acidimicrobiaceae bacterium
GTTATTGACCAGTGCCTGCGCGACGAGAAGGCGTTGCTGCTCACCGCCCGAAAGGCGACCGACAGGGCGATGGGCGTAGTCGGTAGCGCCGACCCTCTCGATCACCTCCTCGATCCGGCCCGCGGCCTGCCGGCCGCGTCGCGTCCACCTTGAGGCTCCGGGGAGAGGCACGCCCCACTTGGCGCCGTCGAGGCCGAGCCGCACGACGTCGGTGCCGCGAACCCGGATGCTCGCGTCGAAGTTCCTGCGCTGGGGCAGGTAACCGATGTGCGCGCGCTCGTCTCCAGCGGTACGGCCAAGAACCCGGATGTCGCCGGCGCTGAGGGGTTGCAACCCGAGGATGGCCCGAACCAGCGTGGATTTGCCGACCCCGTTCGGACCCAGGACCGCCACGAAGTCGCCCTGCCCGATGCTGAAGTTGACGTGGCGCCAGATGACCCGGCCGCCGATGGCCGCGCCTGCGTCCAATGCCTCCACCGCCGGCTCGATCCCGCCGTCGGGGGAGGGCGGGATACTCAGACTCAGACTCTCGGGTGCCGGCTTCGTCCGCGTCATCATCGGCCAGTGGCGCTGTGCAGAACGTTCAGAAGGTCCTGGAGCTGCTGGGTCTGCCAAGCCTCGAACGTCGCAGACGCCGGCACGAGCGTCTCGGTGATGGTGGTGGTCGGGATGCCAGCGGCCCTGCATTCGTCGAGTTGAGCTTGCACGTCGGGTGTCGTGTTCTGGCTGTTGTATACGTAGACCTTGATCTGGTGGGTCTTGATCTGGTTATCGATGGTGCTCTTGTCAGCGGCGGAGACGTCGGTGCCCTCGCTGATCGCACGAAGGAACGAATACGGGGTGATCAGGTTGAGGCCCAAGGCCGGCGCCATCATCGAGAAGATCGATTCTGAGGCGCCCACAGGCGTGCCCGCGTAGCGGGAACGGATCTCGCTGATGAGGCCGTGGTACTGGCTCAGAGTCGAGCCTTCGAAGGTCGTACGTTGCGACTGAAAGTAGGCGCCGTCGGCGGGATCGAGCTTCGAGTAGTCGGCGGTGATGGACGTGACGATCCTGTCGACGTCCGCCGGGTTGTACCAGCGGTGCGGGTTGTCACCTTCCTTCAGGCCAAGCAGATCTCCGACGTTCAGGACAGTGCGGCTTCCGTTGTCGGCGGCCAGCAGCTTGCCGGTCCAGGGGTCGTAACCGATGCCGTTGTCGATGACCATCTGGGCCGAGGCGATGGTGCGGGCGTCGGCCGGTGTCGGCTCGTAGGAGTGGGGATCGGCGTTGGGGTCGGTGATGATGCTGGTCACGTGCACATGGTTGCCGCCGAGCTGTGCGGCGATGCTGCCCCAGAAGTTCTCCGCGGCCACCACCTGGAGGACTCCTGTCTTGGCCGATTCCGAAGCCGATGCGGCCCTCGGCGTCGATGAGGTCCCGCAGGCTGCGGCGGTGAGGGCGACGATCGCGGATAGGGCGGCGAGTTTCACCGGTTTGCTCACGGACAAATTCGGGCGAAGGCGAGTGCTCACAGATCTGATCCTAGTCTGAGACTCAGTCTCAATTCAAGGCTGATATTCTTGAGGCGTGTTCAAGCCGTCAAGATGGACCTCGAGAGGCGCGTCGAGATGCTGGGGCGTAGAGGGATCTGGTGCCAGCGAATAACGAAGTTCACGATCTCGTGAAGGTTCGCCTGCGCCGGGTCGATCAGCGCTACACCGACGGCCGGCGGGGGCTGGTTGAGTTGTTGCTCTCGGCTGGAAGGCCGATGAGCATTACCGACATCGCGGAGGGGCTTCCCGGCCTTCCGAGGAGCTCCGCCTACCGCCACCTGGTGGACCTCCAGAACGCCGGGGTGGTCAGGCGGATTGCCGCCCACGACGAGTTCGCCCGGTTCGAGCTGGTCGAGGACCTCACCGAGCATCATCACCATCTGCTGTGCACCGACTGCGGGCGTGTTATCGACATCACCCCGTCGCTCTCGTTCGAGAAGACAGTTAGCAGGCACCTCGACGAGCTGGCATCGCGCGAGGACTTCCAGCCGCAGGCCCACCGCGTCGACGTGCTCGGGGTGTGCTCCGACTGCAGGTCCGCCTAAGGCTCAACCGTCTCCTGACAGCGAAGGATCTCCAGGATCACGACGAGCTCTGACTTTCTTGTACGAACTCGTACTCAGGGTTGATCATGGTGAGTTGCCCTCGCACATCGGCCACGGTTCCCTCGACGACGATGCGGCTTCCCGGTGCGAGGCCAGCAATCTGTCGCCGGCCCAGGAACGCAACGTTCAGCTTCCCGTGGTCGTCGGTCAGCTGGATCTGAAGGCTCGGCACATCACCCCACGGCTGGACGGTCATGGACTTCACGCGTCCAGCGACGCGGGCGCGTTCCCGGGGATGGAGAGCAGGGATCGGCGTGGTGCCCGGAACGTGGAGGGCTTTCTTGTCGATCTCGGCCTCGGCCTCGTCGCTGTGAGAGGGAGCCACCTTGGTCGCCGGCGCCTCCTGATGCTCGCGTTCTTTGAGCTCAGCCTCGACGTCGAAGGGAACGATGGTGGCGTTCACGTGCTCGACCCTGCTCACCGCGGAGGACAGACGCTCTGCGGTGTTGTCGTGAAGAAGCCGGCTC
>CAZCCS010000085.1:2617-8561 GCA_964497005.1 uncultured Acidimicrobiaceae bacterium
AGAACCGACCGTAGGTGCGCCGAGGAAGAAGAAGGGTGACCTCGGTCTGGCCGTCCTGTGCTGCCTCCGAAGCCAACTCGAGGCAGCAGCGCACGAGTCTCCGGTCGGGGCACTCGATGAGCTCCAGCGGGAGGTTTCTCATACCAAGCCGGACCCACCGGTCCGAAAGCACCCTGGCCCTCGCAGAGTCGATGACGAAGTGGACCGCCCGGACGTCGTCGACGGACAGGGTCTTGGCGTACTGGACTGCCCTTGCGGTTGCGAGATCGAGGCTGTCCACCAGCACGAAGACGACATGGCGCTTCAGCGGCCTCGCCTCCACCGCCCTTTCGGCAGCACCCTCGCCGAGGATCGCCGCCTCGGCCTTGTAGCGGCGATGGGTGCGGATCAGCACCCACATCAGAATCGGGAACAGCACCACCACGGCCCACGCGCCTTCGGTGAACTTGGTGACCGCGAATATCACCACCACCAGGGCGGAAACGACGGCTGCGGTTCCGTTGATCAAGGTCTTGTGCCGCCAGCCCGGCTCGCGGTGGGTGAGGTGGTACTTGACCATCCCCGAGCCGGCGACGGTGAAGCCGGTGAAGACCCCGATGGCGTAAAGGCTGACCAGCTTGTCGACCTTGCCGCGGGTGATGACCAGCAGAGCGATGCCGACGATCCCGAGGAGGATGATCCCGTTGGAAAAGGTCAGCCGGTGGCCCCGCTTGGCGAGCGACCGGGGAAGGTAGCGGTCCTCGGCGACAAAGCTCGCGAGGAACGGGAACCCGTTGAAGCTGGTGTTCCCGCCCGTGTAGAGGATCAGCAGGGTGGCCAGCTGCACCAGGTAGAAGCCGGCGTTGCCGATGACGCCGTGGCCGAAAGCGGTCTTTGCCACCTGAGATATGACTGTCGGATAGCCGGTGGCATAGGGGACCGCGTGAGTGAAGTGGGCGAGTAGCGACACGCCGAGGACCAGGATCCCGAGGGTCCCGCTCATCACCGCCAGCACCCGTCTCGCCCGGATCGCCGCGGGTGGGCGGAAAACCGACACGCCGTTGGAGACTGCCTCGAGCCCGGTGAGCGACGACCCGCCGTTGGCAAGTGCCCGGAGAAGGATGAACACCGACGCACCTTGGAGGAGACCCGAACCCGGGTGGCCGATGGGGACTGTTCCGTGTTGGGCGTGGATGTTGATCGTCGGGAGGTTGCCGGCGATCTCGCGTACCAGACCGGTGATGACGACCAATGACATCATGCCGATGAAAAAAAACGTCGGGAACGCGAACGTCTTGCCGGCTTCCCGTATGCCTCGGAGGTTGCCCCAGATCAGTAGCAAGACCACCGCCACGGAGATCTCAACTGTGAGAGGACCCAGTCGTGGAAACGCGGATGTGAGGGCCGCAGTACCGGCTGCTGTCTGCACCGCCACGGTCAGGGTGTAGTCGATGAGCAGAGCGACGGCGGCGAACTGAGCGACGTTGGGACCGAAGTTCTCGCGCGCGACGACGTACGATCCGCCGGCCTTGGTGTACACCATCACCACCTCGCGATAGGAGAGGGTGACGACCACCAGGATTGCGAGGATCACCAGGGTCACCGGGATGACCAGGCTGAAGGCGGCGATGCCCACAGCGGGCACCAGAACGGTGAGCATCTCCTCGGTGCCGTAGGCCGAGGACGAGATCATGTCGCACGACAGGACTCCCATAGCGACGGGGGAGCTGAGGCGCTCGCTTTCGAGCTGCTCGGTGACGAGTGGCTCACCGAGCAGCTTTCGTTTCAGCTGGTAGCCGCGCGTCTCCGGGAGCTCGGGCGGGCCGGCCGCCTCGCCGCGTCCAGCCGCCGTGAACGCATCCTGTGTAGCTGTGGCGTTGGTCTGTTGCGCTTCTTGTGGTTCTTGAACAGCCGTCATCGCGGGACCATCACGAAGAGCATGGACGCTTGGCAGGCTACTTCGCCCGCCACTCTCGCCGTCCCCTGCCCCCGGCCACCCGATCCCCCCACTCGTTCGAGTTGGACCTCCAACTCGAGCGTGTCGCCGGGGACCACCTGCCTACGAAAGCGAGCCCGGTCGATCCCGCCGAACAGCGGGAGCTTGCCTGAATACCGGTCGTCGGCCAAGAGGGCGATGCCGCCGAGCTGCGCTAGCGCTTCGACCATCAGCACCCCCGGCAGCGTCGGCCGCCCCGGAAAATGCCCGGAGAAGAACGGCTCCTCACCGGTCAGCCTCCAGACGCCCCTCGCCGAGCTCGCCGGCACCAGATCGGTCACCTCATCCACGAACAGAAACGGCGGTCGGTGGGGCAGGATCTCGTCCGGTTTGGGCAGTGCGGGCTCGCTTTTTTGCATCAATGACCCATCCCGAGGCCGCCGTCGACCGGGATGACCGCGCCCGTTATGTACCCGGCCTGCTCCGAAGCCAGGAACACGACTGCCGCAGCTACATCCTCGGAGGTCGCCATCCGTTTGAGCGGTACCTGCTCCAGGATTTCCGACTGCCGTTGCTCGGGCAGAGCGGCCGTCATGTCCGTCGTCACGAAACCGGGAGCCACCACGTTGACGGTCACGCCACGGCCGCCGATCTCGCGGGCTAGCGACCTGGCCAAGCCGACCAAGCCGGCCTTGGAGGCTGCGTAGTTGGTCTGCCCGGGCGAACCGAGCAGACCGACCACTGACGAGATGAAGATGATCCGTCCTTTGCGAGCACGGATCATCTTCGACGTCGCTCGCCGGGCCACCCGGTACGCGCCGTTCAGGTTTGCGTCTATCACCGAGAGCCAGGCGTCTTCTTTCATCGACAGCAACAACTGGTCCGCGGTGATTCCCGCGTTGGAGACCAGCACCTCGATGGGGCCGAGCTCTTTTTCGATCTCGCCGAACGCGGCATCGACCTGCTCGGCGGAGGTGACGTCGCAGCGCACCCCGAAGAAACCCTCCACCGGTTTCTCGCGGTAGGTGACAGCAACCCGGTCGCCAGCGTCCGAGAAAGCTTGTGCGATCGCCAATCCGATGCCGCGGTTTCCTCCGGTGACGAGCACGACCTTTCCTGCCATCCGATCAGACTCCCATGGCGTGGTAACCACCGTCGACATGGACTATTTCGCCGGTCGTCGCAGGGAACCAATTGGAGAGAAGCGCTACGCAGGCGCGGGAAACCGGGGCCGGGTCGGTCACGCTCCAGCCGAGCGGTGCACGATCGTCCCACACCTCCTCGAAGCGCGAGAAACCCGGAATCGACTTGGCGGCCATGGTCTTGATCGGGCCGGCAGCGACCAGGTTCACCCTGATCTGATCGGGGCCGAGGTCCCTGGCCAGGTAGCGCGTCGTCGACTCGAGCGCCGCTTTTGCGACGCCCATCCAGTCGTAGCCCGGCCACGCCACGGTTGCGTCGAAATCGAGACCGACGATCGAGGCTCCGCCGGCTTCTCGCATTAGATCACGAAAGCCCGACGCGAGAAGTTTCAATGAGTACGCCGATATCTCGTGGGCGACCTTCACGTCATCCCAACCGGCATCCAAGAATCCGCCGCCGAGGCAGGCCTCCGGGGCGAAACCGATCGAATGGAGGAAGCCGTCCAGGCGACCCCACCGGCTGCTCAGATCGGCCGCGACCGTCTCGACGTGATCGGGGACGGTGACATCCAACTCGAGCACTTCCGGCGGGTCGGGAAGCTTGCGGGCGATCCTCTTGGTCAGCGACAACCCCCGGCCTGCTCCAGTCAGAACTACCTCCGCACCCTCCTCCTGGGCGAGTTGAGCCACGCCGAAGGCGAGTGAATCGTCGGTAAGCACGCCTGTGACGAGGATGCGCTTGCCCTCCAGAAGTCCCGGCATGGCCGCCACGATAGGCGGCTCCGCGTTGGCCTGGTCTCCAGTGGCCCGCACCGGGATGGCTGTGTCCGGAGAGGTCTCCGCGCGTGGGTAGCCTTTACAGATGGCGCCCGACGACGAGGAGTCCCTCTGCTTCGACGAGCGCATGTCGGACCTCGAGTCCCTCATGTGGCGGCTGGAGCACGTCGATCCCTCACTCCTTTCCACCATGACCCTCGTGGCCGCCTTCGACCGGCCGCTGGACCGGGAGCGCCTCGCGGAGAAGCTCGAAGTGGTGACGCGGAGGATCCCGCGTTTGCGCGACCGGGTCCAGACCGGTCCCTTCCCGATGGTTCCCCCCACCTGGCAGCCGGACCCGGATTTCGCGCTGGAGAACCACGCGACGTGGACCACTGCCGAGTCGCCAGGCGATTTCGAGTCTCTGCTGCGTGTCGCGGAGCGCTGCCTCCTTGCCGCTTATCCGCCCGAACGTCCGCCTTGGCATTTGACGTTCGTCGACGGCCTGGAGGGCGGGGGGCAGGGCTTGGTCGCCCGCCTGCATCACAGCTATACCGATGGGCAGGGCGCGATCAGGATCGCGATGGAGCTGTTCGACTTGGAGGCCGATCCGGCCGCGTTGCCGAGCGCCGAACTCCCGCCGCCGCCGATGCTCCCGCTGCTCGGCCGAACCGTTGCCGACATAGTCCACGAGGCGACGAGGACAGCGTCGGTCGCGAGGGCTATCGGCCCCTGGATCGCGGAATCGCTCCGCTCGGCCCTTACGGATCCGGATCGGGTCGCCGCGCCCGCCCGAGCCTTGGTGCGATCGGTCGCCGAACTGGCGGGAGAGGCGATCCGGCCGGGGAGCTCCCTGCTGGGACGGCGAGGCGCCGGGGTGGGGCTCTCCGCGATGAGCCTCGACCTTGAGCACATGCGACGGGCAGCCAGGACAGGCGGAGGCAAGATCAACGATGTCTTCCTAGCCGGGTTGCTGGGCGGCCTCGCTCGCTATCACGACAAGCATGGGGATCCGTCGACTTCGGTGCGGCTCGGGATACCGGTCAGCACACGGTCGGACGGCACCGTCATGCGCAACCAGCTGCAGGGGCTGCTGATGCACGGCCCCCTCGACATCGCCGATCCGCTCGACCGGGTGAAGATGCTCCACGACCTGGTCCTCCACGTCCGGTCACAGCCATGGCTCGATTTCATCGACCAAGCAGCCGCAGCCGCGCTAAGGCTGCCGGGCGCAGGTCAGATCCTGTCCAGTGCGATCCGGTCCACGGATGTGCTGGCTTCCAACCTGCCGGGACCGCCGGTTCCGCTGTTCCTCGCCGGCGCCGCCATCGAAAGGCTGGTGCCGTTCGGGCCCCGGGTGGGCTCGGCGATCAACGTGACATTGCTCAGCTACGAAAATGACGTGGGAATCGGCGTCAACAGCGATCCCGACGCGGTCCCGGATCAGGACGCTCTCCTCGACTGCCTCGGGGCTGGCTTCGAAGAGGTACTGGCCCTGGCGTAGCGGTCTTGGGTCCAGGGGTGGGCCCAGGTGTTGGATCCTCAGCTGAAGCGGTTAGGCCCTGGTTCGATAGCGCTCCTTGCCGCGTTCGATCACCTCTTCGGCGTCGTGGCGGCCCGACCATCCTTTGACTTCGGTCACCTTTCCAGGCTCGAGGTCCTTGTAAATATCGAAGAAGTGGGCGATCTCCCTCAGCTCGTAATCGGGCAGATCAGAGATGTCCGCGACCTGATTCCACCGCGGGTCGCTGGAAGGCACACAGAGGACCTTCTCGTCGGTTCCCCCTTCGTCGCGCATGCGGAACACGCCGACGGGCCGCGCGTGGATGTGGCAACCGGGGAAAGTCGGTTCCTCGAGCACGACCATCGCGTCAACCGGGTCGCCGTCGTCGGCGACGGTGTTGGGGATGTATCCGTAGTCCTCGGGGTAGCGGGTCGAGGTGAAGAGGAGTCTGTCGAGCCAAATTGCCCCGTTTTCGTCCGCTTCGTACTTATTGCGGGTGCCTTTCGGGATCTCCACGACGACCTCTATGTCCATGTCCCGTTAGTACCACGAATCGGGTGATCTCCAGTCCTAAGCGCCTGAAGGTCGAAATTACGTAACCACTACTGATGCCATCGTGAGATCCCC
>CAZCCS010000085.1:8571-9602 GCA_964497005.1 uncultured Acidimicrobiaceae bacterium
ACTCCGGTATACGTGTATGCGGTAGACCCTGTGTCCGCTGCAGGTGCAAAGTCACAGTTGATGAACGAGCCGACCATCCAATTGGTGGGCCCGATGGACATCGACATGGCAAAAGTGGCGGTTCTCGTCGCCGACTCAGCCGACACCTCGGTTGTTCGGGTCGTGAAAGCGATCCAGCGGGACGGGATACCTCGCGTCCTGCTGGTCGCCGGCCGGTTCGAGGAGCAAGGGGTCGTCGCCGCAACCGCAGCGGGGGTTACCGCGTTCCTCCGCAAGTCGGAAGCGATGACGGCGCGGCTCACCGCGGCCATTCACGACGCCGACGACTGTGGGTGCCACCTTCCTGATGGGCTGATGAGGAAGGCGGCCGCGGTGCGGTCATGCGGAGGGGACGACGGAGCAGTCGTCGATGTCCGCGACTCGCCCCTCGAGGCCGCGGGAGCGCTTTCAGGGCTGTCGACCATGACGGGGAACCTGACGGTCCGCGAGGCCGAGGTGCTACGGCTGGTCGCCGATGGTCACGACACCGCGGACGTGGCCGAGAAGCTCGGCTTCTCTGAGAGCACGGTGAAGGGCATCATGGCGAAGATCATGAGCCGCATCGATGCTCGCAACCGCTGCCACGCGGTAGCGATCGCGGTTCGTCACGGCCTGATCTAACTGGGGGCACCGGCCGGGCTGATGTTACGGCCGGCGTGGGGTTGGGGGCCCCACGCTTCGGAGGAGGCCGGGGTTGGGGCCCCGGCCGGGCTGATGTTACGGGCACACCCCCTCGCCAGAATGGAGCCGTGAGCAGAATCGAGGCCGGACCGGTGATGGCCTGCCCGGTGTGCGGCTTGGCGCTGTCCTGGCCTGGCGCCGGCGGGGTGTGCCCGAACAGATGGTGCAGGCGCGCCGACCGGTCTTTTTCCGTGGTGTTCTCGTTGGGAATGCACCAGGGAGGCCTCCGGCACGCCGTGCTCCGCTACAAGTACAACGGGGAACTCTGGTGGGGACGTGAGTTCGCCCGGCTGGTGGACCGCTACCTGCAA
>CAZCCS010000085.1:9612-10432 GCA_964497005.1 uncultured Acidimicrobiaceae bacterium
CGAGGAGTTCGGTGTGTTGGGGTGTGTGCCGGCTTACACCGGCCCGGGGGCCCGCCGGCGATGGGATCCGGTCCGGCACATCGCCGAGCAGATCGGCATCCTCGCCGGACCGGCTTGGCAGGTCGAGACCGATCTGGTGATGAAGATGTCCGAGACGCCCGCGATGCAGGGTCTCGACTGGGCGGGCCGTCAGGCGGTGGCCGCCGGACCTCTCCGGGCCTCGCTCGTGGTGCCGCGACCGTCGCTGGTGAAGGGGCAGAGGGTGCTCGTGTTCGACGACGTGATGACCGAGGGCAGCACCCTGCGCGAGGTCGCACGTGCGCTGCGACTCGCCGGCGCACTGGAAGTTGCCGGGCTGGTCCTGGTCCGTCACACCTGGTCCGAGCGTGGTGAGAGGACGGGGGTGGGTGGGGGGTCCTAAGTTTTCGGTTGTGCAGGGAGCGCTGGCGAAGGTGTCGGTGTCCGACGTGAGGGTGGCGGTGGCGGCGGGGCCCGGTGTCGAGGCGGGAATGGTGACGCTCCGCGAGGAGGAGGCGCCGCACCGGGCCGTCCCTATCGTGATCGGCCAGCCCGAGGCCCGGGCCATCCAGAGCGCATGGAGCGGGGCGGTGCAGAGCCGGCCGTCGACTTGGGACCTGTTCGTGTCCGCGATCTCAGTGCTGGGATCGCGCATCTCTCGGGTCGTAATCACCGAGGTTGAGGAACACCGGCACTTTTTCGCCTCGATCGAACTCGAGCGCGACGGCGAGCCCCGGGTCTTGCCCGCACGCCCGTCGGACGCGATCGCTCTGGCGCTTCGGGCCTACGGCTGCGAGATCTT
>CAZCCS010000086.1:0-10381 GCA_964497005.1 uncultured Acidimicrobiaceae bacterium
CTCCTGCAGCGACAGGACTCCGAACGCCACGTGGCGGGCTTCGTCGGACATCACATAGCGAAGAAGCTGCTTCAGCAGAGGCTCGGTGGTGATCTCGTGCATGAAGCCGAACGCCGCGAGGGCCAGGCCTTCGACCATGATCTGCATCCCCAGATAGGTGATGTCCCACCGGCTGTCGGCGATGATGTCGTCGAGCAGCATTCCGAGGTGGGCGTTGACGGGGTAGTGGCCGGAGAGCTTGTCGTTGAGGTACTTGGCGAATACCTCGACGTGTCGGGCCTCGTCGACGACCTGGGTCGCCGCGTAGTACTTGGCGTCGATCCATGGAACGGTCTCCACGATGCGTGCGGTGCAGAGCAGCGCGCCCTGCTCACCGTGCAGGAACTGCGACAGCATCCAGTTCTGGCTCTCGCAGCCGAGGCGTAGCCACTGGTCGTCGGTCCAGTGCTCGAACGGCGTGCCCGTCACGTCGACGTCGAGTCCCCTCGCACCCATGAGCTCCCGGTTCGCCATGACGACCGCTTCTTGGTCGACGTCGGTCTCCCAGGGCAGGTCGGTCTGGCCGTTCCACTGCGCGGTCTTGGCCTTCTCGTAGAGGCGGTCGAGCCGGGCGCGGGCGCCCTTGTCGTAGTCCCAGGTAAACAGGGCGCCGAAGCGAGAATCGACCGTGTGGTCGGGCGCGCCTGCGTCCTGGTTGCTGATGGCCAGGATCGCCTCGAGGTCATTGACCTCGGCTCGGCCGATGATCCCTTCGTTGGTACCTGGATGCTCGTTTGTGATCGCCACGGTGAAACCCCCGCTTCACACCCTCGTTAGGCTAACAGTGTTAGCTTAACTGGGATAGGCCCTGTGTCAAGGGCCGGTTTCCAACGGTGTGGTCAGATTCCGAGCAGCGGTTCCAGGCCGACGGTGAGCCCCGGTCGGGAGACCACGTTGCGAATGGCGAGCAGGACCCCGGGCATGAACGACTGGCGGTCGTAGGAATCGTGCCTGATCGTCAGGCTCTGCCCGGTGGTGCCCAGCAGGACCTCCTGGTGGGCTACCAGCCCGCGCAAGCGGACCGAATGGATCCTGATACCCGCGGGACCCGCCCCGCCCCTTGCCTCGGGGACCGTGTGGACCTTGGTGGGGTCGGGCGCCCATTCGGCGGACGCGGCCGCCATCCGCTCCGCGGTGAGCATCGCCGTTCCGGAAGGGGCATCGACTTTGCCGTCGTGATGGAGCTCGATGATTTCGGCGGTTTCGAACCAGGGTGCGGCCATCTCGGCGAAGCGCATCATGAGCACCGCCCCGATCGCAAAGTTGGGGGCGACGACGCATCCGAGGTGGCCAGTCTCCGGAAACGCCCTGCGAAGCTGGGCTTGTTCGACATCTCCGATGCCGGTCGTGCCGATGACGACGTGGATGCCGTATTCGGCGCATCGGGTGGCGTTGTCCACCGCCGCGCCGGGGACGGTGAAGTCCACCGCGACGTCTATGTCAGAGCCGGCCAGGTCGGACACTTGGGCGGTGATTTCCACTCCGCCGGCCGCGGTCTTCTGTCCGGCGGCTGCAGGGTCGACTGCCGCCGCCAGATCCATGTCTGTTGCCTCGGTCACCGCTGCGCAGACTGTGGAACCCATCCTCCCGCCGGCGCCGATCACAGCTACTCGCACGGGCGGCGACAGTAGCGGGTGGGCTGCGATCGAGCGGTTCCTGCCGTACGATCCCGCTATACACCTTGACACCCTGCGGGGACCGCGGCTTCTTCTGATTTCGGCCGCCGCGATGCTGCCGATCGCTGCCGCGTCAGCGTGGATCCCGTTTCGGTCCGATCTTCCGAATACGACAATCGCGCTGATCATCGTGCTCGCTGTCGGTGTAGCTGCTTCTGCAGGCGGCCGCTGGACCGCGGCATTTGCTGCGGTCACCGGAACCGCGGCGTTCGACTTGTTCGACACCGCTCCCTACGGCCAACTGGTCATCACCGGCGCCAGGGATGTCGTAACGGCCGTCGCTTTGCTTGTGGCCGGGCTGGTCGTGGGCGAGGTCTGCGCGCGCCTGACCACCTACCGGTCCATCGCCGACCAGCGAGGCGAGGACTTCGCAGTGATGAGCGCTGCAGCGGGGCTGGTAGCGCTCGGCGAGGATGCGGCCTTCGTGGTTCGTGCCCTCGCGGGAGAGCTCCAGTCGTTGCTGGGACTAGAGGACTGCGACTTCGAGTTCGGACCGCCCAGCGGTAAGCGGTTGTGCGTGTCTCGAGACGGGACCCTGGTGCGCATCGGTCCCGAGGCCGCCGGCGATCCGGAAATCGATCTCCCCGTTTGGCTCGGCGGCGAAGTGGTGGGCTGCTACCGGATGACGACCGGCTTGGTCGCGCCGTCGAAAGACCGCCTCGCTGTCGCTCTGGGCATCGCAGAGCAGGCCGGTGCCGCATTGGCCGGGTGCCAGCCCGATCCCACCACGGGGCCGGGGCGACGCCGGCGGATGCACCTGGTTCGTTAGCCAGTCGCCTCGCTCAGCCTGTCGCCTCAGACGAGCTGTCCGGAACCGAAAGCAGCTCGTAGTAGGGGTTTATCACCGCTAGATGACCCCGCCGCTCGCCGACCATGCCCTCCAGGAGCAGCTCTGTTCCGGTCCGTATCCCGGGTATCTCCCGCCTTCCGAGGAAGACGACGAGAAGCTCACCGCCGCTTCCATCGACCACGGTGCCTTCCAGAGCCGGCACGCCTGACCAGGGTTGTATGCGGACCGATTTGATCCGGCCGACCACCTTCGCCGGCTTGCGGAAGGTCAGTTGCGAAATCGGCACCGCGCCCGGCACCGACACTACGGGGGTCTTCCCGCTAGTCGGAGACGGTTTTTGCGGCAGGTCCAGCCGCAGGTCTGCTGCGGTGAGCTCGTGCTCGGTTTTCGAGATGTCCGCGACGTTGAACGGCACCAGCGTGGCGTTCACGTGCGGTATCCGGCCAAGCGATTCAACCAGGCGGTCGGCGTTCTTGCCGTGAAGAAGGACGGCAAGACCCCGCCGATAGCTACGGATCGGGATCAGAATGCTCACTTCGGTCTGCCCGTCGGAAGCAGCCTTCGCCGCCATCTCCAACGCCGCCCGCCCGAGGCGCCGGTCGGCGACTTCGACGACCTCCAGCGGCAGCGACGAAAGGCCGAGATCCCGCCACCTTCGCATGACCGCATCGGCTCGCTTGTCGTCAACGTTGAAATGCACTGCGTACAACTCGTCGGGGCTGAGAGCTCGGGCGTACTGGATCGCGCGTGCAGTAGCTAGATCGATGCGGTCCACCAGCACGATGACGACGTGGCGCCGTAGCACGGGTGCCTCGCACGCCCGCAACGCAGCCCCTTCTCCTAGGACGGCGTCTTCGGCACGGTACTGCGCGTTGGTCTTTATGAGGCCGTAGACGAGGATCGGCAGGACCACTACGACGACCCATGCTCCGCTGGTGAACTCGGTCACCGCGAAGATGACGACGACCAGGAGGCACACCACCGCCGCGGTCAAGTTGACGGCGAAACCCCTCTTCCAACCTGGCTCACGATGGGTGAAGTGATGCTTGGCCATGCCGGCGCCGGCCATCGTGAAGCCGGTGAAGACTCCGATGGCGTACATCGGGATGAGCGAGGCGACCCTGGACCGCGTCGCCACCAGCAAAGCGATCGATGCCACCGCCAAGACGATGATGCCGTTCGAGAACACCAAACGGTGACCCCGCACAGTCAGAGGGCGCGGTAGGAACGAGTCCTCGGCGACGAAGCTCACCAGGAAAGGGAACCCGGTGAAGCTGGTGTTGGCAGCCAGGATCAGGATCGCTGCGGTGGCTGCCTGTAGGAATCCGTACAGAAGCGAGCCCAGCGCGCTCGACCCGTAGACCAGCTTTCCGATCTCCGAGACCACCGTGGGTGTACCGGAGTGGAACGGCTTGGCGTGGCCCAGCGCCGCCAGGATGGATATGCCGAGGAACATGGTGCCCAGGATCGAGCTCATGATCACGAGGGTGGTCCTGGCGTTTCGTGGCTGTGGGTCGCGGAAGATGCTCACACCGTTTGATATGGCCTCGGTCCCGGTCATTGCGGAGCCGCCATTGGCGAACGCCTTCGCCGCGTAGAAGAGGGAAACACCGAGCAGCAGCCCTCCACCCTCGCGCGCGAATCCCAGCTGCCCCGGGTGGACCGGCACGTGACCCAGGTCTCCGGCGGCGGCCTTCACGAGGCCACTGACGATGAGCACCGCCATGTTTGCGATGAAGAAGTACGTAGGTATCGCGAAGAATCGGCCTGCCTCGCGAAGCCCGCGCAGGTTGGCGAAGGCGATCGCCACGACGAATACGACAGACATCACGATCGTCAGACGCCGCAGGCTCGGCACCGCGGAAACGATCGCATCGGTTCCGGCCGCAACCGAAACTGCGACCGTGATCGTGTAACTGATGAGCAACGCGGCTCCAGCGATCTGAGCCACGTTGGGACCGAAGTTGTCCCGGCTCACCACGTAGGAGCCGCCTGCCTTCGGGTACGCCCGAACGACATCCCGGTAACACACCGTCACCACGGCCAAGACGGCGAGGATGACCAGGGTGATGGGTGTTACGAGGGCGAAGGCCGCCAGGCCGCCGATGGGAATCAGGATGCGAAGGATCTCCTCGGTGGCGTAAGCCGATGAGGACATCACGTCTGACGAGAGCACCGCGAGCGCGGTCGGTTTGCCGAGGCGTTCGTCTTTCAACTTCTCGCTGATAAGGGGCGGTCCTAACAGGAGCCGCTTCAGCCGGTAGGCGGTCGACTCTCGCGGGACGGCCGCGTCCGCCAGCCCCAGCGTCGGGTTGGTCCAGCCGGGAAGGGAGTCGCGCTCTACTTCCGGAACGGCGGGCGCGTCCCCGGTTTCGGCGGCAGGAGCTTCAGCGGTGGATCCGTCGCTGATCGTTGATCCCTCCCGAGCGAGTCAGCGAATGCACCCTAATCAGTTCCGGGAGGCCGCTTCGGTCATCCCGGGCGCTCCCCTGGCGTGGGGTCAAGTTCAGGCGGCAGCCAGGTCGTCGGCGTCGAACGGCCCCACGCACGCAACCGTCGGTGGGTGGGCCATCCACTTCTTTGCGGTTTCGTTGACCTGCTCGAGGGAAAGCTCGGCTAGCCGCTGCTCCACCGTCTCCACGGGAAGGACCTCCCCGTGGACCAGCTGGCTGTGGCCGATGCGGCTCATCCGAGCACCGGAGTCCTCGAGCCCCAAAGCCATCGACCCTCTTATGTGGCTTCGCGCGCTGTCCAGTTCGAGCTGGGTGATCCCTTCGTCTGCTACACGGTGGATCTCCTCGAGGATGAGGTCGCGCACCTCTCCGGCTTTTTCAGGGGAGGTGCCTGCATACACGGCGAGGGCGCCGGCCCCTTGGAAGCCCAGCCGGTAGGCGTAAACGGAGTAGGCAAGGCCTCGTTCCTCCCGGATCGACTGGAAAAGCCGGCTCGACATTCCTCCTCCCAGAACGTGCTCGACGATGCTCATCGCGTGGCGCTCCTCGCTGTCGCGGTCGGGCGCGGGGACTGCGACCGCCAAGTGGGCCTGCTCCGTTCTGCGGCGAAGCACCTCCAGACGGACAGAAGGCGCCGCCGGGGCGGTCCGCTCCGGCGCGCTACCCCCGTCCCTGCTCGCTAGGCGAGATGCCACCCGCTGGACCAGCTCGTCGTGGTCGAGCTCGCCTGCCGCGGCAACCACGATGTTGCCCGGTAGGTAGTGCTCTCGGTGGAATACGGCGATGTCGTCTCGGGTCATGCGGGAGATCGTCTCGGCTTCGCCAAGAACCTGGCGGCCGAGGGGGTGTCCGGGAAACAGCGCCGCGGCGAGGACGTCATGGACGAGGTCGGCGGGCTCGTCGGAGTGCATCAGGATCTCCTCCAGGATCACCTGGCGCTCCGAGTCGACCTCGTCCTGCCTGAAGGCCGGACCCCACATGATGTCGGAGAGGATGTCGACGCCCATGCCGGCGTCCTCGCCGAGCATGCGGAGATAGAACGTCGTGTACTCCTTTGTGGTGAACGCGTTCATGTCCCCGCCGACGGAGTCGACCGCCTCCGCGATGCTACGGGCGCTCCTTTGCTCGGTGCCTTTGAAGAGAAGATGCTCGAGGAAATGCGACGCGCCCGCTTCGGACGGATCCTCATCGACCGAGCCGGTGCCGACCCAGAAACCGATGCTCGCCGAGCGGACGCCCGGCATCTGCTCACTTACCACCGTGAGCCCTTCAGGCAGGACGGTGGTCCGGAAGTTCACCAGCCAGACCCTCCGCTGATCACGGGCGGCGCCGGCGGGGGTTGCGCCGGGGGCCCCGGTCGCCCTGCCCCCGATCACTCTGGCCGCGATCCCGGCTGCCGACCATCTCGCCGGGTCCGAGGTCGCCGAAGGTTTCCTGCGCCTCCGCCTCCCACGTGTCCTCGAACGACACCTGTCCAGCGCCGGACTCGCCGCCGCTCGAAGATGCGGCGGCGCCACTGGACCTGCCCCCGTCAGAGGACTCCGGTGGGCTGCTCGCCAACGATAGAGACACCTTCCCCTGCGGATCGATGTCGTCCACCCTGACCTCGACCTCGTCGCCGAGCTCGAGCACGTCCTCGACCTTGTCGATGCGCCGGCCCTGTCCGAGCTTCGAGATGTGGATCAGCCCGTCGCGGCCGGGGAGGATGTTGATGAACGCCCCGAACTTGGTGATGTTGACGACACGCCCGTTGTAGACCATCCCGACCTCCGCCTTCGGCGGGTCGAGGATCATCTCGATGCGCCGGCGGGCCTCAGCGACCGCTCCGCCGTCCTTGGCACCGATGGTGACCGTTCCGATGATCCCGTCGTCGTCGACGGCGATCTCGGTGCCGGTCTCCTGCTGCAGGGCGTTGATGACCTTGCCCTTGGGGCCGATCACCTCTCCGATCTTGTCGAGCGGGATCTCGAAGCTCACGATCTTCGGGGCGGTGTCGCGAACGCCCTGACGCGGCTCGGCGATTGCCTGCCTCATCACCTCGAGAATCTTGAGCCGGGCGTCGCGCGCCTGGCGCAGAGCATCGGCTAGCACTGACGCGGGGAGGCCGTCGATCTTGGTGTCGAGTTGCAACGCGGTGACGAAGTCGGCCGTCCCGGCGACCTTGAAGTCCATGTCACCGAAAGCGTCTTCCGCACCGAGGATGTCGGTGAGGGTGACGTACTTGTCGTCGACCTTCACCAAACCCATGGCGATGCCCCCGACCGGCTCCTTGATCGGAACGCCGGCATCCATCAACGACAGGCTCGACGCGCACACCGAAGCCATCGAAGTCGAGCCGTTCGACGACAGGACCTCCGAGACCAGCCGCAGGGTGTAAGGGAACTCGTCCGCCGGCGGGACCACGGGGAGAAGGGCGCGCTCTGCGAGAAGCCCGTGCCCGATCTCGCGCCTCTTGGGGCTTCCCACCCGCCCGGTCTCGCCGTTGGCGTAGGGCGGCATGTTGTAGTGGTGCATGTAGCGCTTCTTGTCGTCGACGCCGATGGTGTCGAGGAGCTGGTCCATCTTCGGCATGCCGAGGGTCGCTATGTTGAGAACCTGGGTCTCGCCCCGCTGGAACAGTCCCGAACCGTGCGCGGTGGGGATGATGCCGACGGCTGCCGAAAGCGGCCGGATGTCGGTCGGACCCCGTCCGTCTATGCGAACCCCGCTGGTAGCGATCCTTTGGCGGACGAGCTTCTTGGTAAGCGAGCGGACCGCCGCTTTGATCTCCCGCTCCCTGCCTTCGAACTCGCCGGCCAGGTCGGCGATGATCTCCGATGTCACCTCGTCTGTCGCCGCCTCGCGCTCCGCCTTGGCGGTGATGATTGTGACCTTGTCGATCCTGTCGGTACCGATCTCAGCTACGCGCGCGGCGATGTCGTCGCCGTAGTCGGCCTGTGGCTCGTAGGACAGGGGCGGACGCGAGCCCGCCTCTGCGACCAGCCGTCGCTGCAGTTCGATGCTCTCCCGGATCCAAGTCTTCGATTGCTCGAGCCCGTCGGCGATGACTTCCTCGGTCACCTTGGGGGCCCCGGACTCGTACAGACTCCAGGCCGCTTCAGTGCCACCGGCCTCGACCATCATGATGGCGATGTCCCCAGTGCTTGTCTCCCGGCCGGCGACGACGAGCTCGAAAGCGGAGGAATCGCCTTCTTGGTAGGTGGGGTGCGCGACCCACTTGCCCTCACCGTTGTAGGCGATCCGGACTGCACCGATCGGCCCCTCGAACGGGATCCCCGAGATCGTCAGGGCGGCGCTGGCCGCGTTGATCGCCAGAACGTCGTGGGGGTTCTCCAGGTCTGCGCCGAGAACGGTGATGACGACCTGAGTCTCGTTGCGGTATCCATCAGCGAAGCTCGGCCGCAGGGGGCGGTCGATCAGCCGGGCGGTGAGAATCGCGGTGTCCGCCGGCCTGCCTTCCCGCCTGAAGAAGGAGCCAGGGATCTTCCCGGCTGCGTACATCCGCTCCTCTACGTCGACGGTCAAGGGGAAGAAGTCGATGCCTTCCCTGACCGACGTCGCGGCGTTAGCGGTCGCGAGGACCACGGTGTCGCCGAGGCGCGCGACGACCGCACCCTGCGACTGTTGGGCGAGAAGCCCGGTCTCGAAAGTGAGGACCTTTCCGGTCCCGCTCAGCGGGGCAGAAACCCTCGTGGAAGGTTGGGTAGTGGCGGCCATGTGGCACGCTCCTTTCGGTGGCCCAATGCGGGCCGATTGGAGCGGCGGTCGGGCCAGTTCCCAGTCGAGAGCCTCCCTGCCACGCGGGGGGTTCTCGACTGGCAGCTGACCTTCTGTTGCCGCTCGGTGTTCATGGGTTCGTTCTTCGACAGACCAGTTCGTGTGTCAGATCGTGTTCGGCGGCGCCGGCTCGCGAGTGCGCTACCGGCGCAGGCCGAGCCGCGCGATCAGGTTGCGGTAGCGCTCGACGTCGTTGTCCCGCACGTAGTCGAGAAGACGGCGCCGCCGCCCGATGAGCTTCATCAGGCCACGCCTGGTGTGGTGATCGCCCTTGTGGATCTTGAGATGTTCGGTCAGATGCGAGATTCGCTCGCTCAGGATGGCGACCTGCACCTCCGGCGAACCGGTGTCAGTGTCGTGGGTACGGTAGGTCGCGATCGTTGCGGCTTTGTCTGGCATGAAGCAGGTTTTCCTCGGTATTCGATTAACGACGCCTCATCGGCATCACGGCACATCGGGAGGTGACCGGTCGCCCAGCTCCTCGGGAACCGGCAACCGGGGCGCGCCCGGCTCCGCCGGTCACAAAGGACATGGTAGCACCTGGGGTTATCTGTGGCTGATGGACCTGGCGGTGCGGGAGGCGCTGATCGAGCAGATCAGGGTGATGGACGGACCGCTGGATCGGACCGCCAGATGCTCCGCGTAGCCCCTGGCGTCGCGGTCCGCCTCGACGAGCTCAGTTGGCGCTTCTCCCCCGCCGGCGGCCCCGGCGGCCAGCACGCCAACACGTCCAACACCCGAGCTGAGGTCACCTTCGAGATTGCCTCATCGCCAAGCCTGCCGGACTGGGCACGTGATCGGCTCTCGGCCAGACTCGGGGCCGTCGTGACGGTCTCGGCCGGCGAGCGCCGATCGCAATCCCAAAACCGCCGGCTGGCGCTGGAGCGCCTCACCGAGCGGCTGGCAGCAGCGTTGGAGGTGGAACGGCCCAGGCGCCCGACCCGGATCGCGCGTTGGAGGAACTCATCGCCAAGCTGCCCGGCAGCGGCCGGGAGCCGGCCCGGCTCGACGTGCGGCCGGCCGTCATCGACCTGGGGCGCGTGGAGCGCGGCAGTGACCACACGTTGACACTGCGGCTGGAGAACCAGGGTGCCGGCCTGCTCTACGGCACCGTCGCCTGCGACAAGACGCCCTGGCTGACGCTGGGCGAGGCGCCCGGCGCGCCGGAGAAGGTCTTCCAGTGCCGCCACGCCCTGAGCCTGCCGGTGCAGGTGCTGGGCAAGGCGCTGCGCGCCGCCGACCGGCCGCTGGAAGGGCACGTCCTCATCGAGTCCAACGGCGGCACGGCGACGGTGATCGTTCGGGCCGAGGTTCCGGTCCAGCCGTACCCGGAGGGCGCCTTGGCCGGCGCCCGCACGCCGCGGCAGCTCGCCGAGAAGGCTCGCCTCAACCCGCGCGGGGCGGCCTCGGAGTTCGAGAAGGGGGCAGTCGCCGCCTGGTACGAGGCCAACGGCTGGACGTACCCCGTCCAGGGGCCGTCCTCGTCCGGCCTCGGCGCGGTGCAGCAGTTTTACGAGGCGCTCGGCCTGGTCAAGCCGCCGAAGGTCGAGGTCCGCGAGCGCGTCGTCGCGCTGCACGGCCCGCCCGGCGCGGCGCTGGAGCATTTCGTGGAGTTGCGGACGGAGGAGCGGCGGCACGTCTTCGCC
>CAZCCS010000087.1:0-8994 GCA_964497005.1 uncultured Acidimicrobiaceae bacterium
TCGCGGTCGAACGCAACAACGACGACGTCGAAAGGATGCGCGTCAACCTTGCACGGACCGCCGTGGAAGTCGTGGCCGGCGAAGCACCGGCATCCCTCGGGAGCTTGCCGGACCCGGACCGGGTATTCCTCGGCGGTGGAGGCTTACCGGTTCTCGATGAGGTGCTCACGAGGTTGCGGCCCGGCGGAAGGGTGGTTGCGACCTTCGCTTCTTTCGGCCGCGCCGCCGATGCTGCCCAACGCCTGGGCAACGTCGCACAGGTGTCGGTGAGCAGAGGCGTGCGATCCGGGGCGGACGGAAGCTTCCGGCTGGAGGCGGAGAACCCGGTCTTTGTCTGTTGGGGGCCGAGTTGAACCGCGTCGTCTGCTGCTCGATCACCTCCGCCGGCGCCGAGATCGCGCGCAAACTGCCGTACGAACATGCCCACGGCAGGCTGGTTGCGTCGGTTGACCGGCTCTGGGATCAAGTGGGCGGGTTCGTGCTCGTCGCCGCAACTGGCATCGCGGTGCGCGCGATCGCACCGCACCTGACCCGAAAGGCCGTCGACCCGGCGGTGGTGTGCGTCGATGACACCGGTCGCTTCGCTATCGCGCTTTGCGGTGGCCACGCCGGCGCAAATCAGCTGGCCCGAGAAGTCGCCGGGATTCTCGGCGCCGTACCGGTGGTCACCACCGCGACCGATGGGTCAGGGCTACCCGCCCTCGACACCCTCCCCGGGCTGCTTGCTGATGGAGACCTGGCCGCGGTCACCAGATCGTGGCTCGACGGATCGCCGCCGGCGCTCGTGTTGGACGAAGGTCTCGGGGCTTGGCCGGTTCCTGGGGAGCTCCGCTCACTGCCCCTCGATGGCCCCACCCGGGTGATCGTCAGCGACAGGCTCCCAGCCGAAGGCGTCCGCCCGGGAGAGGTCCGCCTCCGCCCTCGCTCGTTGGTGCTGGGTGTCGGTGCCAGCACGGGAGCAAACCCGGACAGGCTCTGGGAGCTGACCCAGTCCCGGCTACTGGAGGAAAGACTGGATGGGCGCTGCGTCGGTGCCGTCGCCACGATCGGCCGCAAGCTCACCGAACCGGCCATCCGGATGCTCGCCGAGAGACTGGAGGCGGAACTTCGCGGCTTCGACGCCGCGACCCTCGCACGCGTCGCCGTCCCCAACCCCAGCGAAGCAGCCGAGAAAGCCGTCGGAACACCATCCGTTTCAGAGGCGGCGGCTCTGCTGGCGGCGGGACCTGGGTCGACCCTCGTTTCGGAGAAGTCGGTGAGCTCCTCCTCCGACTCCACGTTGGCCATTGCGCGCCGCCGGGTTCCGCAAGGGCACCTGGCCGTGGTCGGCCTCGGCCCCGGGCATCCTTCTAAGCGGACACCCGAGGCGAACTCGGCCGTCAGGCAAGCAGATGTGGTTATCGGTTACAGCGCGTACATCGACCTGGCGGAGGATCTCGTCGAGGCGCGACAACAGATCGTGCGCTCACCCATCGGCTCGGAAGAAGAACGCTGCCGCGCCGCCCTGAAGCTCGCTTCGGAGGGACACCACGTCGCGTTGGTCTGTTCGGGCGACCCGGGCGTCTACGCGATGGCCTCGTTGGTCTGCGAGCTGGCCGACGAATACGGCCAACCGCCTTTGACGATCGTGCCCGGCATTACAGCAGCACTCAGCGCCGCCTCGGTCCTCGGGGCGCCGCTGGGCCATGACCACGCCGCCATCTCTTTGTCCGACCTTTTGACTCCCTGGGAGGTCATCGCACGCCGGCTTGAAGCTGCAGCCGCGGGCGTCTTCGTGGTTTCGCTCTATAACCCGCGTTCGGCGCGGCGCTCCGCACAGCTCGGCGAGGCGCTGCGAATCCTGGCGTCATCGCGGCCTTCGTCGACTCCCGCCGCGGTGTTGACGGACATCGGGCGTAGCGGCGAATCGGTCATCAGGACGACGCTAGGCGAGCTGGATCCCGCTTCGGTCGGCATGCTCTCCCTGGTGTTGATCGGATCCTCAGAGACTCGGTGGATCGGAGATCGCATGGTCACCCCTCGCGGATACCGGACGTCGGCGACGTGACCGTTGCGATCCGCTCGAGTTGCACCGCCTGTGGTGTGTGCATCATGACCTGCCCGGAAAGGGTTCTGTCGCAGGCGCCTCTCCGTCCCTTGGTGGCGGATGCACGATGCACCGATTGTTTCGCGTGCGTAGAGGTCTGTCCCACCGACGCTATCGAACTCGTGCCCATTGACGTCACCCGGGACACCGTTTGGTGAGCGGCGCGGACGTTCACCCGATCGAGGAGGAGTCGTACCGCATCATGAGGGCGCGGGTGGACTTCTCCCGTTGGCCTGCGGGCGCGAGGGGAGTGGTTGAGAGGATGGTTCATGCAACGGCGGATGAGTCGTTTTCAGAGACGGCGCTCGTCGGTGATGGGTTCGTGGCGGCCGCGGTGAGTGCGCTGGAGTCCGGCGCTGCGGTCGTGTGCGACTCGCGCATGGTGGTTGCCGGAGTGCCCGCGCTGGCCGGCCGCGTCCAGGTTGAGTGCTACCTGGACCGGGTTCCGAGGGCGGCGCCGGGGACCACGCGGTCAGCCGAGGCCATCGAGCTCGCCGCCGCCGAGCATCCCGAGGGCGCTGTGTGGGCCATCGGAAACGCGCCGACCGCGCTGCACCGGTTGCTCGAACTGCACGAGGCGGGGGCGGTGTCCCCCGCGGTTGTGATCGGTCTGCCCGTCGGATACGTGGGGGCGAGCGAGGCGAAGGCGGCGTTGTGGGAGTCGCCGCTGTGTGCGATCAGTTTGACGAATGCCGGTCGACGTGGGGGCAGCCCGGTCGCTGCCGCGGCGTTGAACGCCCTGGCGCGCCTGGCCTGGTCTTAAACCGCGCCGAGATAGGCCTCGCGGACGGCAGGATCGTCGAGGAGCTCACTCGCCGGCGCTGAGCGGGTCACCGAGCCGAGTTCGATGACGTAAGCCCGATTGGCGAGGCTCAGCGCTTGCACCGCGTTCTGCTCGACGAGGAGCACCGTGGTGCCCTGCTCGTTGATCTCCTTGATGATCTGGAAGATCTGGGTAACGAGCATGGGTGCGAGTCCCATCGAAGGCTCGTCCAGCAGCAGCACCTGCGGATGGGCCATGAGCGCCCGCCCGATGGCGAGCATCTGCTGCTCGCCTCCCGACAGCGTGCCGCCGGTTTGGCCACGGCGTTCGGCGAGCCGCGGGAAGAGCGAAAAGACCCGGTCGAAGTCGTCCCCCAACGGTCCCTTCCGGTCGTACGCACCCATCTCCAGGTTCTCGACGACCGTCATGCCCGGGAAGATCCCGCGTCCTTCGGGGGCCTGGGAAAGGCCCAGCCGCACCCGCTTGTGGCCAGCCAGGTGGGTGATGTCCTCACCATCGAAACGGACCGCCCCGCGCCGCACCGGCCGCACCCCGGAGATCGCCTTCAGGGTGGTCGTCTTCCCTGCACCGTTCGCACCGACCAGGGCGACGATCTCGCCACGGTCGACCGAAAGCGTCACGCCTTTGAGCGCTTCGACCTGGCCGTAGAAGACGTGAATCCCGTCGACGTCAAGCAGCGCCATCGCCGCTCCCGGGGCCTTCCGGCCTTCCTAGGTACGCCTCGATAACTGCCGGAGACTCACGGACCTCAGCAGGCAGCCCTTCTGCGATCTTCCTCCCGAAGTCGAGCACCGCGATCCGGTCGCACAGGTTCATGACCAGGCTCATGTCGTGCTCGATCAGCAGAACGGTCACGTTGTTGTCGCGGATCTTTTGGATCAGCCCGGAGAGCAGCCGCTTCTCGGCGGGGTTCATCCCCGCGGCAGGCTCGTCCAGAAGAAGGAGCTCCGGCTCGGTTCCGAGAGCCCTTGCAATCTCGAGTCGCCGTTGATCGCCGTAGGAAAGATTCCGGGCGGCTTCCTGCTCAGTCTGGGCAATCCCCACGAACGCCAACAGCTCGCGTGCCCTCGCTAACCCGTCGCGTTCCTCGCGGCGATGCCGCGGAAGCCCGAACAGCGCGCCAGGGATTCCCGTGTGGTGGCGTGCGTCGCAGCCGACCATGACGTTTTCAATCGCAGACATCTCTGGGAAGAGCCGGATGTTCTGGAAGGTCCGGGCGATCCCCATCCGGGTGATCCGGTGGGGCTTTCGCCCGGCGAGGTGCTTCCCGAGGAACCGGACGTCCCCTTGGCTGGGCTGGTAGACGCCGGTGATGATGTTGAACGTCGACGTCTTGCCGGCGCCGTTTGGGCCGATGAGCCCGAAGATCTCGCCGCGCCTGACAATCAGGTCGAGCTCGTGGATGGCGACGACACCGCCGAAACGGACGGTGAGGCCGTCCATCTCCAAGACGGCGTCCGGCTCGATTGTTCGTTCGGCCGTGGCGATCATCTGTCCACCTCAGCAGCAGGTACCACCAACGGTGCGCTGAGCCCTTCGCCCGTGGCGACCTCGGTCAACTCGGCGCTGCGTCGGCGGGACGGCCACAAACCCTCCGGCCGGAAGATCATCATCACGACCAGCGCGGCGCCGAAGGCCAGGATCCGGTAGTTGGCGAACTGACGGAAGCGCTCGGGCAGCCAGACGACGACGAACGCCCCCAGCGCCACCCCGAACATGTTGCCGGACCCGCCCAAAATGACGGCCACGACGACGAGGATCGAGACCTGGTAGCTGAAAGCGGTCGGGTCGATGTGGTTCGCCTGCGTAACGAAGAAGCCCCCAGCGGTACCGCCCACGGCGGCGCCAATGGCGAACGACCACAACCGGAACCTGTATGTGGGGACCCCCATTAACTCGGCTACGTCCTCGTCCTCCCTGATCGCCATCCAGGCGCGCCCGACCCGGCTCCGCTCGAGCCGCCGCACCAGGAACACGACCAGGAACAGCGCGGCAAGGGTCAGGTAGAAGTAGGGCTTCCCGTCGAGAACCCCGTAGGTCAGCTGTTTGATGTGGCCTACCGAAGGAGGGTGAGGAATCTGTGAGATGCCCTGGGGGCCGCCGTCGACGCTCACTAGGTTGTTCGCGGCGTTGGCGATGATCAACCCGAAGCCGAGGGTGACGATGGCGAGGTAGTCGCCGCGCAGCCGCAGCGTTGGCGCGCCCAGGATGAGCCCTGAGACCGCGGCCGCCACGATCCCCACCGGCAACGCGATCCAGAAATCCCAGTGATGGCGGGTGGTCAGGATCGCCACGACGTAGCCACCCACCGCGTAGAAACCGACGTAACCCAGGTCGAGCATGCCCGCGTAGCCGATGACCACGTTCAGCCCGAGTGCCATGAGGATGTAGATGGTCACCGCACCGGAGAGCACGAAGGGCCAGGAGCTTTGCGGGGCCATGAAGTGTGAAACCGGATCGCTTGGGAGGATCCACGCGATCGCAAAATACAAAACGATGACTGCGAGAGCTTTTGCGGGCAGCGGGAGGCGGGCCCAGATCCGTCCGGCGTTCGTGTTGATCTGCCCTTGAGCAGTTGTGATTCGGGTCCCGACGCTCACGCCCGTGCCCTCGACAAAGACTCCCCGAGCAAGCCGCTGGGCCTGAACAGCAGCACGACGACCAGCACGACGAAGACCACCGGGTTCTCCCACTGCGACCCGAACAAGCTCGATCCGTAGAACTCGAGCAGCCCGATGACGAGTCCGCCAATCAGCGCGCCCCTCAGGTTGCCGATACCGCCAACGACCGCGGCGGTGAACGCCTTGATCCCCGGCAGCTGGCCGATGTCGTAACGGGTCTGGTGGTAGTGCACGCCGTACAACGTCGCCGCCACACCGGCCATCAGACCACCGATGAGGAACGTGTAGACGATGATCCGGTCGAGGTTCACGCCCATCAGGGTCGAAGTCTCCGGATCCTGCGCGACGGCACGGATACCCCGCCCGAACTTGGTGGTCGCGACCAGACGCTCGAGCGCGATCATCATGACCACGCCGGCTATGACGACGAGCAGGTCGTCGGAGGTCACGGCCGCCGACCCGATCGTGAAGACCGTCTTGTTCCCCATCAGGTTGGGAAGTTCGACCGCGTCCCGCGTGTACCAGATCCCGAAGATCTCCTGCAGGACGAACGATGCTCCGATCGCAGAAATCAAAGCGGCGAGACGGCTCGACCCCCGTTTGCGCAAGGGCCGATAGGCGACTCTCTCGAGCAAGACTGCCGTGAATCCCGAGGCAAGCATTGCGACAAGTACGCAGACCACCAGCACCCCGACGAGCTTCCCGCCGCCGAGTTGAGAGTGGATCCCGAGAAGAGTGAGCATCCCTAGCACCGCCATGGTGCCGACCATGAAAACCTCGCTGTGCGCGAAGTTGATCAGCTTCAAAACGCCGTACACCATCGTGTAACCGAGGGCGAACAATGCGTAGATGCTCCCCAGCACCAGGCCGTCAACCGTTGATGGCCAGAACTCGGTCACGAAGCTATGGAAGTTCAAAGTCTCCTCACTGCCGCAGCTTGACTGCCGGGAACTTGCCGGCGGGAGGCGCTACTGCCCCCCGCCGGCCGTTCCGGTTGCTAGCTGGTAGTGCCGATCTGGGTGATCTGGCCGTTCTGAACTTTGTAGACGTAGATGGTGTTTCCAACAATGTTCCCGTCCGACTGGAACTTGATCGCCTTGGTGATGGCCTGGTAGTTGATCGTCGCCAAGTAGCTGTTTATCGCTGCGGGCGTGGTGGAACCAGACTTCAAGGCCTGGAGCACCGCGTTTGTCGCGTCGTAGGCCTCAGCGGAGTAGATCGCCGGGGCGGTGCCGAACTGGGCGCGGTACGCGGCGTTGAACGACTGGGCGTTGGCGTTGTTGGACGTGTCGGCGCACGCGCAGCTCAGCAAAGCACCCTCAGCGGGAGCCCCGCCGGCGTCCGTGATGAACTTCGCATCTTCGGAGCCGTCACCCGACATGAACTTCCCCGCGTAGGCCTTGGCCCGCAGCTGGTTGACCAGCCGGCCCGCTCCGCTGTAGTACCCGCCGTAGAAGACGGCGTCGGCGTTGGCTGTGACAACCTTGTTGACGGTCGCCCCGTAGTCTGCCGCGTTCGGGTCGACGTGGTCGCTCAGCACGACCGTGCCGCCGGCGGTGGCTACCTGCGCCCGCACCTGGTCACCCAGGCCCTGGCCGTACGAGCTGGAGTCGTCGATCACCGCGATCTTCTTCAGCCCAAGCGTCTTCACCAGGTAATCGGCGTCGGCCGGACCCTGCGCGCCGTCGTCGGCGACCACCCGGTGGAAGAACTTCCATCCGTTCTGAGCGAGGGTCGTCTTCGTGGCGGACGCACTGACGTTGGGAATTCCGGCCTGCTCGAAGATGGGATCTGCGACGCCGGACTCACCGGAAAAGGCCGGGCCGATCACTGCGATGACGTGGTCGCTGATGAGCTTGGTGGCGCCATTGTTGGCCTGCGCCGGGTCGCCCTGGCTATCGAACTCGTCGATAGTCACCTTGGTCGACGGGTTCGTGGCGTCGTACTGGCTGATGGCCAGCTGCTCTCCGTTCCTGATGTTGATGCCCAGCTGCGCGTTCGGACCCGTGAGCGCTCCGAAGAACCCGAGCTTCACTGTCTTGCCGGAACCTCCCCCCGAGCTTGACGTGCCTGGCGAGGTGGACTTGCTGCTACTGGAACCGCATGCCGCGATCCCTAGCGCTGCTATCGAGACCAGAGCAGCGGCTTGGAGCCCTGCTCTGTGGTCGCGTAGTGCCATTCGATACTCCTCCCGAAAGTTCGACTGGTTCTGTTGAGGTCGCCAACAATAGACCTAGCTAGGCCGCCGTGGGCTGACACCATCCAACACAAGCGACAAGTCTGACGGGAGAGGCGACTGAAAAGTCATTCGCGCTCCTGTCGTCGGATGGTCGAATTCCAGCCTCGCAGCATGGAGAAATGGACGCCCGTACGGCAATGGCTCCCAATTGCCCAATTTCCTGCTGCCGTAGCGTTCGTCTCCGACCACTGGGTGCCCGATGGAAGCGAAATGAACCCTGATCTGGTGAGTACGCCCCGTTTGCAGGCGACAGCTCACAAGGGTGGAGGGGGACGGCTCGGAGAAGCGTTCGATCACCTTGTACTCGGTGCGGGCCTGCCGCCCGCCGGCTTGCACCCGAATCTTCGTGGGGTCGACGTCAGAGCGTCCGAGCGGTGCATCGATCAGCCCCTCGTCGGATTCCACCACACCGGTAACCAGGGCCAGATACTCGCGACCCACCGTCCTGGCTGCCATCTGAGCGGACAACGACTCAAAAGCAACCGGGGTCCGCGCGACCACCAGAAGACCTGACGTTCCCTTGTCGAGCCGGTGGACGATGCCCGGACGGTCCTCTTCGCCTCCAGCTCCGGCCAAGTCGGGATACCTCGCGAGAAGGCCGTGCACCAAGGTGCCGGACCGGGTTCCAGCACCCGGATGGACGACCAGGCCGGCTGGTTTGTCGACGACTATCACCTGTTCGTCACTCCAGACGACGGGTACTTCCACTTCGGGCTCAGGTTGGGGCGCGACGGATCGGCGCGCCACAATCGACGCTCCCTCCACCGTGACTCGCTCGCCCTCGCGGACCTTGCGGCTGCGTGCCGTTACAGGGCTACCTCCGATCGACACCTTCCTGGCGTCCAGTAGCAGGTTCACCTCGCTCCGGCTCAAACCGGTCAGGAGTGCTACCGCTCGATCGACCCTCTCTCCGTTGAGCGCGGAAGGAATCTGGAAGGGCTCATCCATCGGCTCTCCGGCCGAACGCGTAGAAGATGACGATCACTACCACTCCGATCACGATCGCCGAGTCCGCAACATTGAAGACCGGCCACCAATCGTGCTGCCCGACGCGGGCGGCGGCAATGAAGTCCACCACCCCGCCGGAGTGCCCTGGTACGTGCCTGAAGAACCGGTCACCGAGGTTGCCCGCCGCCCCCCCAAGGATCAGCCCCAGGGCGATCGCGACGGGCCAGCTATTACCCCAGGCCGCCCGCCGGCCCATAACAACCAGCGCGGCGACGACTAGGAACACCCCCGCCTCGACGAGAGGGGTCACGCCCCG
>CAZCCS010000087.1:9004-10379 GCA_964497005.1 uncultured Acidimicrobiaceae bacterium
GCGCCACTGTTGAACGTGAGGTCGAACCACACCGTCCAGATGACGTGTCGCGGTGGGCTGGCATGGTGCAGGGCCCACGTCTTGCTCACCTGGTCGCCAACCGTGACCGCGGCCGCCACGACCAGTACGGCCAGGCGGCGCGCCGTCAGCGATGAAGGGGTGGCTACCGCCTGGCGGATAGCCCGCCGCTCTTGCACGAAACGCAAAGCGCTGCGTAGGGCAGCGCCTGCAGCCGAGCCTCGGGGATCGGGTCGCCGCACTGCTCGCAGAGTCCGTAAGTGCCGGCCTCGATCTTGGCGAGGGCCCTGTCGATCTCGGCGGCGGCAGAACGAGCCTGGGCGGAGAGCACCAGATCCATCTCGCGGTCGATGTTGGAGGTGCCCCCCTCTCCGCCCTCCTCGTCGAACTGGACGTCGCCGGGTTCATGCTCCAGAGCGAGCGAGTCCGCCTGGGCTTTCAGGGCATCGGCCGAGCGCAGATACTGATCTCGTTCGTCTAGAAGGAGCTGGCGCTGCTTCTCGAAGAACACCGCGCGGTCGCCTTTGGGCTTGGCCGCCGGCCGCGCCGGCGCTTTGACCGGACGTCCCTTCGGCTCGGCCGCAGGGGCCTTCGCCGCAGCGGTCTTGGGGGCCGCCGGGGCGGTTTTCGACTGAGTCGCCGGCGGTTTGGAGGGACCTGCGTGGGCCTTCGCTGGCTGGGGCTTGGATTGCGCCGGCTGGGCTTTCGACTGGGCCGGCTGGGCTTTCGACTGGGCCTTCGTCGGTTGCGCCTTGGGCTGGGCTTTAGCGGGCTGGGTCTTTGACTGGGATTTCACCGGTTGCGTTCTCGATTGTGACTGCGCGGGCTGGGTTCTGGACTGGGCGGGCTGGGTTCTCGACCGCGCCGGCTGGGTCTTTGAGGGGGATTGTTGCGCCTTCGCCGGCTGGGTTCTCGACTGCGCCGGCTGGGTTTTTGACAGGGTCCGGGTCTCGCGGGACGCGGGGGTTGCGACCTTGCCCGTCGACTTAGCCGGCGCCCTCGATGGCGCCTTGCTAACTGGTTTGGCTGGCTTTTTCGATGGCATGATCCACCCCGCGAAGCTCGAGTTCTACCCGGGAGGGAGCGGCACCCTACCACGCCCAGGTCAAACGGCGATTCCGAACCGCCAGGCCCAACGCCGGGCGGTCCCCGGATGTTCCCTGGTGGTGCGTTGTCCTCCCGGCTCGCCTCAAGCGGGGCTTCGAGACGCGCTTTTGTAACAGGGCCCTCCGGCCCGCCGGCGATCCAGTGACGAAAACGCGCCATGGCGACACTTTCGTCACGCGATCGTCCGACCGGGAAAATGGCCTGTTACGAAACTGCTGCCGCCCCCGCAGGCCCCGCCGGCCCCGCCGGC
>CAZCCS010000088.1:0-10224 GCA_964497005.1 uncultured Acidimicrobiaceae bacterium
CGTCACTCATGGAGAGAACAGCTTCCTGGCGGTTCTGGGTCGCGTAGCAGATGTCGGCGGCGTGAGGGCCGACGATGGCAGGGAAGCGCCTGGACAGAGCGCCAACCAAATGGGACACGTCCGCCGGGGCGAGCGTGGTCTGGGTGATGTACGCGAGCTTCTCGGGATCCTCGACGACGAGGGCTTCCACGTCACTCTCGTTCTCGATCAGCGTGATGCCCTCCTGCTCACCGAGGGTCCCTTCGGTCTCGTCGTGGCCAGCGTGGCCGATGAGGACGATCTGGTAACCCTTGCCGGCGAAGCGGTTCACCTCGTGGTGCACCTTGGCGACGAGGGGGCAGGTCGCGTCGACGACCTGCAAGCCGCGCGCGGCCGCGGCCGAGCGGACCGACGGCGCAACACCATGAGCCGAGAAGACGACGGTTGCCCCATCCGGTACCTCGTCCAGTTCGTGGACGAACACTGCGCCTCGAGTTTGGAGTTCTTCGACGACGTACCGGTTGTGGACTATCTGCCGCCGGACGTACACGGGAGCGCCGAAGCGGTCCAGGGCGCGCTCCACCGTCTGGATTGCCCGCTCCACGCCGGCGCAGAACGAACGCGGTCCCGCCAGGAGCACCGTCCTGGGCCCCGCCGCGGCGGCCCACTCCTCGATGACGGGGGCGGCGGAACGCAGCGCGGCCAGTGCCCTGCGTCCGGCGGCGAGAGTGGCAACGGAGCGCAGCTCTTTTTCCGGGGTGTCTGCGACCGCTCTTATGACCGCGACCGGGCAGTCCCACGGTTCGGCGAGGATGGCGGCGGTCTCCATGTCCACTGCTACAGCACCGAGCGCGGCCAGATCTTCCCGGGCCTTGCGGCCGTGAACCACCCGGTCGCAGGACACGACCGTTCCGATCTCCACCTTCAAACCTCGACTTGCGAGGTTGGCGGCCAGCAGTTGAGCGGAAGGCAACTCCGCGACCGTCCGGCCGCTGGAGTCGATTACCCGGTCGGCGACGATCAGAGTTCCGGGCACCATCCCTCGGCGGAGACCGCCGGCGACGCCGGCCACCGCCACTGCCGCAGGCCGATGCGTTCGGGCGGATCGCCGGGCCGCACTCGTGGCCTTGGCGGGGCCTACTCCCGTGCGGACGATGACGGTAGACGGGTCGCGCCCCGACAGGGCCCGCGCCTCGAATCGGAGGGCTGCGAACAGGAGCAGCCTCATCCCGTCGTGGCCTTTGCGTAGCGGCCGAGCGCCATCACTGGCCAAACGAGCCGGTAAAGGTGATAGTTGATCGAGAAATCCCAAGGGAAGCCGGTCCCGGTGAACCATGGCTCGTCCCATGTGCCATCAGCGGTTTGGTTGTCGACCAACCATCGCACGCCGCGGGCGGACGCTTCTCCCGACGCGTCACCGGACGCCACGAGGGCGAGCAGCGCCCATGCGGTTTGCGAGGCGCTCGACTCTCCGCGCCCACGCCAATCGTCGTCTGCGTAGGAGCGGATGTCCTCGCCCCAACCACCGTCGGGATTCTGATGGTCCTCTAGCCAGCGCACCGCCCGCCGGATACGGGGGTCGGCCGGATCCGCGCCCGCCTCGATCAGCGCCGGGACAGCGGCACCTGTGCCGTAGACGTAGTTGACGCCCCAGCGACCGAACCATGACCCGTCGGCTTCCTGCTGCTGCCACAGCCACGCGGTCGCGCGGTTGATCACCTCGGGTGCCACTCCAGATTCGCCGGCGAGCATCTCGAGGACGTGTGCGGTGACGTCCGCAGATGGGGGATCGGTCACTTCGCCGAAGTCGCAGAAGGGGAGCTTGGCGATGAGACGGCTGTCGTTGTCGACATCGAACGCTCCCCACCCTCCGTTCTTGCATTGCATGCCGAGCGTCCAGTTGACGCCCCGATCGCAGGCGGCTTCCCCGTCCGGTCCGGCCGAGGTCGCCGTGCGGCGGAGGGCCATGATCACCTCTGCGGTGTCATCGATGTCGGGGTAGTTGTCGTTGGCGAACTCGAACGCCCATCCGCCGGGACCGAGCTGAGGGCGCTTGACGGCCCAGTCCCCAGGGACCCTGACCTCCTCGCCGACGAGCCACCGAGCCGCGGACTTGAGCGCCGGGTCGCCTTCGTCAAGGCCTGCGTCGCGCAGCGCGACGACAGCGAGAGCGGTGTCCCACACTGGGGACTGGCAGGCTTCGAGCCGGCGGCCGCGTTCGTCTCGCGCGGTGAACCCGTCGATCCCTTCGAGGGCGGCGCGAAGGACCGGATGGTCCAATGGGTAGCCGAGGAGGTGCAGAGCTATCACCGAGTACACGACCGGTGGTTGGATCCCACCCCACAGTCCGTCGGCCTCCTGGCGCCGCAGGATCCACGTCTCGACCTTGGAAAGGGCGGCCTTGCGGATCAGCGTTTTCGGCAGCACCCACCCAGGGATCCGCTCGTACCTGTGGAGCAGAGCGTCGAGCAAGGCGAAGCGGCTCGCCGTGCTGCCGAGCCCAGGAGCAGGGCGCCCGGCGGGCGTGCGGCCTGAGCGGAGCTCGTCGATGGAGAACGGCAGCGGCTTGGCGGGCCGGCGAGCCATCACCACGGTGAGGGCAACGATGGTCTGACGGGCCCAGCAGGCGAAGTCGTAGACGTTCAGGGGAGCCCAGGAGGGCAGGAACATGATCTCCGGCGGAATGACCGGCAGGTCCTCCCAGTCCCAGGCTCCGAGCACCGCCATCCAAATGCGGGTGAACACCCGGGACCCTTCGAGCCCGCCGTTGTCCCGGACCCACTTGGCTGCCTCGGCCATGTGCGGGTCGCTCGGCCGGTCGCCGGAGAGGCGCAGTGCCACGTAGGCCTCGACGGTGGTTGAAAGGTCTGCAGGTCCGCCGTAGAAGGTGGCCCAGGTGCCGTCGGCTCCCTGATTGGAACGGATCCACCGTGCTGTTTCCGCCACCAGCGCCGGCTCGACGATGCCGAGGTAGTGACGGAGCATCAGGTCCTCGGCGTCCATAGTCACGTTGGTCTCAAGCTCGGCCTTCCACCAGCCTTCCGGGCTCTGCAGGGAGACCAGATGGTCAACGGCGCGCTGGAGCGCTCTGTGCGGGCTGGTCACGCTTCTCGCTCTACGACGAACACAGCTATGTCGGCGAGATCCCTGTGAGGCAGCGCCGACAGGCGAACCCGTTCGAGGGCACCCAACGCCGCGTCCAGGTTCGCTTTTGCCCGCACGGTCGTCCACTCGCGCCCGCCGCAAGCCTCCACCAGATACCGCGCCCGATCGATCTCGTCGGTCGAGAGGGGAGGGAGGGACTCCTCGGAGTCGGCTGGGCCGACGATCAGCAACCTCAGCTCGTCTGCTTCTTCGCCCCCCGCTGCCAAGGCCGACACCACGGGCATCGACTTCTTGCGCTGCCGGAGATCGCTGCCCGACGGCTTCCCCGTCCGGGCAGGGTCTCCCCATATTCCGAGGAGGTCGTCGACGGCCTGGAACGCAAGTCCAAGATGGCGGCCGTAGTCGCGAAGCGCTCCGACGGTCGCGGGCGGCGCGCCGGCCAGCAATGCCCCGATCGACGCCGCGCACCCGAGAAGCGCCCCAGTCTTTGCGGCGCACATCGCGGTGCATTGCTCGACGGTCACGTCCCGCCGGGTCTCGAAGGCGATGTCGTCCGCCTGGCCGGCGATCATCGCGGCGGTGGCATCGGCGAGCGCGCCCGATGCCGCGGCGCCCCGATCTGCTGAGGCCTCTAGGAGGATCTGATGGGCCAGGACCTGCAGGGCGTCGCCGGCCACGATCGCCGGCCCTACTCCGAACAGTGACCAGACCGTCGGACGGTGGTGGCGCTCGGTGTCGGAGTCGATGATGTCGTCGTGGATGAGGGAGAAGTTGTGCACCAGCTCGATGGCGACGCCGCCGGGTACGCCCACCTCGGGGTCAGCCCAGGCCGCCGCCGCCCCGAGCATCGCCAGCGTGGGGCGTATGCCCTTGCCGCCCGCGCCCGAGATCGGGTTGCCTTCGGGATCGGTCCATCCGAGGTGGTAGGCGGCCAGCCGCCGAATCTCAGGAGCGAGCCGGTCGACAGCGGCGGTCATGGCCGGCGTGATCGCCTGGCGGGTTCGTTCGAGCACCTGCGGTACTCCGATGGTCGGGGTCACGCAACCTCCTGATGTGTCGATGCCGTCCGTGCGGACCGGCCCCGTGCTGTGGTGACAGTTGCTGTGTTGGCAGTTGCTGTGTTGGGGGTCCTGGAAAGGCAGGCGTGTGCGGCGGCCCGGCCGCTTCGCACCGCGCCCTCCATCGTCGCCGGCCATCCGGTATCGGTCCACGCTCCGGCTACACCGAGCCCCGGATAAAGGCTGGCCTGCGCGCTTCGGAGCCCTGCCGATCCCGGCGTCGCCGCGAACGTGGCCCGGCGCTCCTTGGTCACCAGCGAGTCGAGAACACGTGCCTCACGGGTCCCCGGCAGAAGGCGCTGCAGCTCCGAACTGATCCAGGAAACCAGTTCCGTCGGGTGGCGCCCGAGAAGTTCGTCCGCCGCCGAGATAGAGACGGCCAGGTATTGCCGTTTCTGTCCGGGATCCTGGCCGGCGTCCAGATCGGCGAGCCCGGAGGAGTGGGTCCGGTCGAACACCCATTGGACAGGGGAGTTGACCGCAGCCATGAAAGGCCAGGTCGTAACCGGGCGGTCGTACACGAGGTGAATGTCGACTATCGCCGAGTGGCCCAGATCCTTCACCCGCTCCTGCTCGGGGACCGCCCCGGGCGGGAGCACGTCGACCGCTTCCTCGTGAGGGAGCGCGACGACGACAGCGTCGGCTTCGAGTTCCCAGCCGTCTCCGGCCACGGCAAAGCCGCCGCGCGGGTGGTGATCGAGGGATGGGGTAGGGCGGACATCCACGACCCGTTCACCGAGACGCACCTCGACGCCCGCCGAACGAAGAGCCTCGGCGGCGTGCTCACCGTGTAGTTGGCCGAGCGGCACGCGGCTCCAGCCGATGTCTGCCGCGCGGCGGTCTTCGAGAAGACCGGTCTTGAACACCTTCGCAGCCATGGCCAGAGACGCCTGCGCGGCAGCGAGGTTCACCGTCGGGACCGTTATCAGGTCCCACACCGCTTCGACCGACTCGGCACTCTGATGATGCTGGGCCAGCCAGGTGCCGAAGGTCACTCGATCGAGAGCAGGGTCGTCGAGCCGCAGCCTGCGCAGAGCGACGACCGCCACTCCAAGGCGCAGGCGGTCGGACACTGAGAGGTGGGGGTACCGGAGCAACGACCCGGCCAGGTGAAGGGGCGCCGGCAGGTTGGTGCGCCGGAGGCGGCCGACCACCGGAGTGCCGCCCTTACCAGGCGAGACCACTGGTATGTCCAGGGAGCCGGGCATCTCCGCGTCGCCGGCACCTCCGATCCGATCAAGGAACCGGAGATATTCGTCGCAACAGCGCAGGAACACGTGCTGCCCGTTGTCGACCCAAATATCGCCGTGGCGAAAGGACCAGGTGAGGCCCCCCAGGTTCCGTCGCCGCTCGATCAAAGTCACCCGGGCGCCGCGATCGGCGCACTCCAACGCGGCAGCGATCCCGGCCAGCCCCCCGCCGACCACGACCACAGCCGACGTCACGCTGCACCTCTTGCGAGCGCCCGGGCGGCGACCCGCGCTTTTTCAGCGCCGGTCAGCGACACACGGCCTCTCAGGACGGCCGTGGGATCCGAGACGATCCGGTCCAGCAGCCTGCGGTAGATCCCGGCCATCGCGGCGGTGCAGGCCCTCGACCTCCAGTCCAGCGTCGGCAGCAGCTTCAGGCCCTCGGCGTACCAGGTCCGGGCGCGCGCGGCCTCGAACCAAATGAGCGCGCTGAGGTTCTCCTCGGGGCCCCGCAGGTCGGGGGCGACATCGAAGCGCTGCCTGTCTTCTGCGGGCAGGTAGATCCGGCCCATGGTGTCCCGGTCCTCGACGATGTCGCGAAGGATGTTGGTTATCTGCAGAGCCACACCAAGGGCGTCAGCCAGAGATTCGGCGCTCTCACTGGATACGTCCGGATTTTTTCCGTAGACAGCCAGGCTGAGCCGACCGACCGTTCCGGCCACGCGGCGGCAGTAGCCGACCAGCTGTTCGAAGGTGTCGTAAGTGACGCCGTTGACGTCCATCTCACAACCGTCGATCAGCTCGTCGAGCGCGTCCATCGGGAGGGGAAACCGTTTGGCGGTGTCTGCGAGCGCGGTCAACACCGGATCGGATCCTGCGCTCGACGGGTCGGTTCCGAGATCGGCTAGCGACTTGCGCACCGCGGCGAGCGACTGCAGCTTGTCGTGCGCGGCCCCTTCGCCGTCGCCGATGTCGTCGATCCTGCGAGCCATCGCGTACAGGGCGCACATGGCCCGTCTCTTTGGCGCCGGCAATAGGCGTATCCCGTAGGAGAAGTTGCGCGCCTGCTCCGAAGTGATCCGCTCGCATTGAGCGTATGCGTCTTCGACGGTCATTCCGATTGACCGACCCGGTGAGCGCCGGCGAGCGCACGGGCCATGTGCCACGCCATTCGGGTGGGAGCCGGTCTGCCCCCAGCGTTCAGAGCGAACCGTTGTGCTTCTAGAGCGTCCAGCGCCGCGTGGCCTCCAGCCCAGAATCCCGCCACCGCGAACCTCAGGCGCCCTTTCAGGGAGCCGATCAGCGGAGAACCTCGATCGAGAAGCTCGCGCGCCCGATTGGCTTCGAATGCGAGCGCCGACCGAACAGCGGAGGAGCCAGGCCCGTCGAGTGAGAGCTCCGAGACCTGCACCCCGAAACACCGGAGGTCCTCGATCGGCAGGTAGACCCTTCCCGCCCGGGCATCCTCCGCCACGTCCTGCCAGTGCTCCACGAGCTGCAAGCCGGTGCAGATGGCGTCGGACAAGCGCACCCGCTCCGGTGTCAGAACTCCGAACAACTGAAGCACCAGGCGACCGACCGGGTTGGCTGAGAGCTCGCAGTACCCGAGCAGCTCCTCGAAGGTCGAGTACCGATCGACGGTTTGATCCTGGCGGTTGGCCTGAACCAGGTCGAACAAAGGATCAGCGGTGATCCGGCCGGAGTGCGCCAGCCCTGCCACGCCCGCGACGAGGGGATGAACATCGGAGCCGCCCGAAAGACCTCTTCTCAGCTCGGAATCAACCCACTCGAGGGCGGCAAGGCGGTCGCCGGCGTAGCTGTCGCCGATCTCGTCGACGAAGCGGGCGAAGCGGTAGACGTCCATCAACGCGGCGCGTGTGTAGCGTGGAAGCAGGCGCGACGCGACTGGGAAGTTCTCGCTGCCCGCCCGACTGGCTATGGTGCTTTCGGCGGGCAGCCCGGTCGGGGGGTCGCCGGTATGTGTGTAAGGAAGTGACCGCGTGGTCACAAGTTGTACGCGCCCCGCCCGGCGCGTGTCAAGCATTACCGGTCAGTAGGGCAATCTGTTTGCCTCATCGGCCTCGGTGCCGGCCTCGGTGCCGGAGTCGGTGCCGGCCTCGGGGACCTTCAGGCGATGTCGGCTTCGGGGATGTCGTTGTCGGGTGGCCAATCCGTGCCGACCGCCCAGGACAGCACGGTGGCGAACGCCCGCTCGATGACTCCAAGCCCCGCGGTGACGGCCTCCTCCACGTCGCCATTGGGAGCGAACGGTCGGCCGCCGGTCTCGGCAAGGGTTCTCAGCACTTTGCGAGCCTGGTCGGCGCTCGGCTCGTGGCCCTTGGCAGCTCGCGCGCCGAGCTCCAGAAGTATCGGTAGAACGCCCGCCAGAAGGTGCCCGAATACCAGTGCGGCCTTTTCCGGGTTCTCGTTGAGCCCTTCAGCACCCCCGAGGCTCTCGACGGTCTCTTCGAACCGCTTGGCGGTGTCGTCGAGCAGCTTCTCGATAGCTGCCGTCAGCAGCTCCTCCTTGGATTCGAAGTACCGGTAAACACTGCCCTTGGCCATGTGGCACGCCTCGGCGATGTCGCTGACGGTTACTTCGTTGTAGCTGTGGGTTCGGAACGCGTCGATGGCGGCGTCGACGATCCGCTCCCGGCATTCCGGCGAGTCGCTGGTGTGGGACCGGATCTCGAGTAGCGCCTCAAGGTGCGAGTCGTCATAGGCGAACCGGTTCGCGGCCTCCCTGACCGGCGCGGGGATGAGCCCTGAACGGCGGTAGTGGTGGATGGTGCTCGCCGGGACTCCGCTGCGCTCCACCAATTCGGAGAGCGACATCCGATTTTGGGGTGCCTCCGGCTTCACGGCTATAAGTGTGCCCTTTTTTCGGGACCATGTACCTGAACCAGAGCTTGCAGCCGTCCAGTGGTCCGGTGATGCACTATCGTTGCTCCCGCAACGACCATGCGGGGCAATATCATCGGTCGTGGTGGCAGAACACGAGCTTTACTTTCGCCAGCTTCTTTCCGGACGAGACTTCGCGGCGGGCGACCCGCTCGCGGCACAGATGGTGAACTTCAGCTATCTGATCGGGGACCGCGCGACCGCCGAGGCTCTCGTGGTCGACCCCGCCTACGGGGTCGGGGAACTCGTCGATGCAGCCGAGGCCGATGGCATGCGGATCACCGGCGCCCTGGTGACCCATCATCACCCCGACCACGTGGGCGGCACGATGATGGGCTACACGATCGAGGGCCTATCCGAGCTGCTTTCGCGCCGCCAGGTGCCTGTTCATGCCAACCGCAACGAGGCGTCGCTGGTCGCCCGGGTGACCGGTCTCGGACCCGACGAGATAGTCGGCCACGATGGCGGGGACAAGATCTCGGCCGGTGGCATCGAGATCGAACTCCTTCACACTCCCGGTCACACGCCGGGCAGCCAGTGTTTCCTGGTCGACGGGATGCTCGTCGCCGGCGACACCCTCTTCCTCGACGGTTGCGGCAGGACCGATCTGCCCGGCGGAGATCCCGAGGCGATGTACGAGAGCTTGCAGAAGCTGGCGTCGCTTCCCGACTCGACTGTCGTGTACCCGGGTCACCGTTATTCGGTGGCGTCGACTGCGACCATGGCCGCGGTGCGAGATGTGAACATGGTCTTCAAGCCGCGGACCAAGGAGGCTTGGCTGGCCGCGTTCGCCAACTGATCCGGTTTTGGCGGCTGAAACAGCCCGAACGACCGTTACTTCTCGTCGAGGAGCTTCAGGTCCTTAAGCCGGTCGCGCATCGTCGGCTCATCGAGCTCGAAGACCCGGGCCAACGCCCTCACGTCTTCGTTGCGGATGCTGATCACCCGGCCGTTGAAGTCGCCGCGCTGGATCTGGATCATGGAGATGTAGCGCCGCAGGATGTCCTTCTCAGGAGCTTCGAGGTCGGCCAGGCGGATGAGGTCGATCGCGAGGGCGTGGGCGGATCCATTCTGGTTGTCGCCCGTCGACGGCCCGCCGGAGTTGGACATGGCCGGCGCCGACCCGGTGCGCGGCAGTAGCTGGTCGACCGGGACTCCATACAGTTCCGCCAACCGCTGCAGTCGCAGGACCGAGATGATCCGCTCACCGCGCTCGTAAGCACCCAGAACCGATGCCTTGAACTCACGTCCCGAGGCTTCCTCCACCGCGAGCAGCGAAAGCCGTTGCTGGCGCCGCAGATTACGGAGCCGCTCGCCGACCGCTCGGGCGTATGTCGTGGGCACGTCTTCGGCCACTGCTGCCACCTCCAAGGACAGCATGGTAGCTGCGCATCCCCTATCAGAACCCCCCCGTACGCCCAAATCTGTCCAAAAAGACGGCCAACGAATACGGTCAATAACCAGATGCGCAGTCTGCCGGTTTTGTGCGTTCAGGCGGAGGGGCTCACCGATTTCAATACCATCAGACGATGACCCGACAACGGCACGACTCCGCCAGCCGGGCGGCGCGTGGGAGGCACGTCGAGCGTGGTCAAGGTCATGTCGATCGCAATTCCCGGAACCGCCGCGAGAGACGCCGCACGGATTGAAGCGGTATCGATCAGCAGTTCCCACTGGGTAGTCCATCGAGCGTCGGGAAGGGTGTAGTCGATCTCTTGATCCCAGGCGTTGAATATCAAGAAGAACGAGTCGTCGACGATCGGTCTCCCGTGAAGATCGGGGTCGGGAATGGCACCGCCGTTCAGGAAAACCCCCAGCGTCTTCGCATAGCCGACATCCCAATCGTTGTCGGTCATCTCGTTGCCGTCGGGCCTGAACCAGGCGATGTCCGGAAGCTTGTCGTCGGTCCTCACGCCTCGCACCGGACGGCCTTGGAAGAAGCGCCGCCGGCGAAAGACGGGATGCTGGCGCCGAAGGGCGATGAGCATCCT
>CAZCCS010000089.1:0-10216 GCA_964497005.1 uncultured Acidimicrobiaceae bacterium
AGCACATGGCGGATCTTCTGCTGGGTGTTCTGGTTCGCGGTGGTGGTCTTCATCGCGTTCGCATACCTCGTTTCGAACGGGGCGCTCGACTGGGGACCCAGAGCCAAGCGCGGAGGGCGCGTCCCGCTCGACTTGCTGCGCAGTCCCACCGCGACGGTCAGAAGGGTGCCGAGGCCGTCGGAGCTCTACCGCGGCGCCGGTCCCCGTCCGATCGAGGGCGACGGAGGCCCCCGGCCGGGGGTTCGCCCCGGCGAACGAGGCCCCGATCGCGAGCCGCAGGGCGTCTGACCCGGCACCGCCGCCGGCCGTACCCACGGTTGGCGTCAACCCCCCTTCGAGCCCTAGCTTTCGAGGGGTAACACGACCGTCACGGAGACTCAGCGGATGGGCCTGGAAAACCTCCAGCACAACTTCTTGACCGGCACCCTCGAAGGGTTCGTCAAGTGGGCGCGGGCATCAAGTTCCTGGGGGGCGAACTTCGGGCTGGCCTGCTGCGCCATCGAGATGATGGCCACCGGCGCCGCCAACTTCGACCTCGCCCGGTTCGGGATGGAGGTGTTCCGCGCCTCCCCCCGCCAGGCGGACGTCATGATCGTCGCCGGGCGGCTGAGCCAGAAGATGGCTCCGGTCCTGCGTCAGGTATACGACCAGATGATGGAACCCAAGTGGGTCATATCGATGGGCGTGTGCGCCAGCACGGGAGGGATGTTCAACAACTACGCACTCGTGCAGGGAGTCGACCAAGTGGTTCCCGTCGACGTGTACGCCCCTGGTTGTCCCCCGGGGCCCGAGACGCTCATCCACTCGATCCTCACGCTCCATCAGAAGATCCGCACCGGCGAGATAACTCGACGGGTGTCGACCGGAAAGGGCGCTGGAATCCATCTGGAACCGTCCACGGTCCGCCAACCGGTCCGGCTGTCCCCCTGAGCGCCTGAAGTGACAGATACCCCCACGCCCAACCCCGACGCGCCAATGACGGCGGGGCTGGAGCCCCACGAGACCGAAGCAAGCGCGACCGTCGATCACGCCGAGAAGTTGCACGGATGCCCCGTTCAGACCCACGCCGGCGCGACCGTGGTGCACTGCAACAAACACGAGTACCTCGACCTCTGCCGCGCTCTGAAAGCAGACGGCTACGAGATGCCGGTCGGGGTCACCGGTGTGGACTACCTGACCCACCCCGGCCGGAAGCTTCCCGACTCGATTTCGCCCGAGCGGTTCGAGGTGGTCGTGGAGTTGTTGTCGCTCCGCCAGCGCAAGAGGATCCGAGTCCGTTGTCAGGTCCCTGCCGATGAGCCTTCCGTGCCGACACTCTTCGACGTGTGGCCGGGAGTCGAGGCACACGAACGGGAGACCTACGACATGTTCGGGATCCGTTTCGACGGCCACCCCGACCCTTCGCGGATCCTGATGCCCGAGGACTGGGAAGGTCACCCGCTCCGCAAGGACTACGACGTGGGCCACGTGCCCGTTCAGTTCAAAGAGAGCCCCAAATGAGCACCACCTCCGGCGGCGGCAACGACGGCACGACTCCCGGCGCGGGCTCTCGGAGGCCCAGCCTGCTCGACCGTGTCCTTGGACGCGCCCAGCCCGGCGACGACGAGCTGACCGAGCTGCTCGAGACCAAGACCGACGAGGGCTCTCAGGAGATGGCCCCCCGGGCCCGTACCAGCGCCCGCGAGATGACCATCGAGGAGGGAGCGACCGGGCTTCTCACCGCGGAAGGGCTGCGCCTCGACAGATCGGACATCGATATCGAGGCGCCCGAGGACGAGACCATGATCCTCAACCTCGGACCGTCACACCCCTCCACCCACGGGGTGCTCCGGGTCATGGTCGAGCTCGACGGCGAGACCGTGCTCCGGTCCAAGCCGGTGGTCGGGTACCTGCATACCGGCATGGAGAAGACGGGCGAGGAGCTCATGTATCACCAGGGCTCCACGAACGTCACCCGGATGGACTATCTCTCGCCGTTCTTCAACGAGCTGACCTATTCGCTCAGCGTCGAGAAGCTGCTCGGTGTCGAGATCCCACCCCGCGCGACGTGGATCCGCATGCTGATGTGCGAGCTCAACCGGATCAGCTCCCATTTCCTTTGGCTTGCGACCAACGGCTCGGATATCGGCGCGATCAACATGCTCGTCTACGGGTGGCGCGACCGCGAGATGGTGCTGGCCTTCTTCGAAAAAGTCACCGGCCTTCGTATGAACCACAACTACATACGGCCGGGCGGTGTCGCGGCGGACCTGCCCGACGGTTGGCGCGACGACCTCGTGGCACTGTGCGATGCGATTCCGCGCCGGATGGACGAGTACGACAACCTCCTCACCGGACAGCCGATCCTTCAGAAGCGCCTTCAAGGGGTTGGCCCGATCGACGCCGACACCGCGATCAGCCTCGGGCTCACCGGTCCGCTGCTCCGCTCGACGGGCGTCGCCTGGGACCTGCGCCGGGACGACCCCTACCTGGCCTACGACGATGTCGATTTCGACGTGATCGTCGGAACCAACGGTGACTGCTGGGACCGCTACGCCATTCGATTCAACGAGATCCGCGAGTCGGTCAGGATCGTCGAGCAGATCATCGACATGATGCCAGAGGGGGATTTCCGGGTTCAGGACAAGAAGGTCACCCCGCCGCCACGCAACCGTATCGATGAATCGATGGAAGCGTTGATCCACCACTTCAAGTTGTACACCGAGGGATTCAGGGTGCCGGCGGGAGACGCCTACGTCCCGGTGGAAAGCCCCCGCGGAGAGAGCGGCTGCTACATCGTCTCCGACGGAACGTCGCGGCCGTACCGGCTGCACATGAGAGCGGCAAGCTTCGCCAACCTTCAGGGCTTGCCGCACCTCGCGAGGGGATCGCTCATCGCCGACACCATCGCCATCGTCTCGACCATCGACCCCATACTGGGGGACGTCGACAGGTGACAGCCGAACCGGCCCGGCCCTTGCGGCCGGCGGCTTTTGCGACGACGGCTGCCATGGGCAAGGATCGTCCGACGTGGCTCGTCTGACCCCCGACAACGAGCAGCGCGCCCGGGAGTTGATCTCCCTCTACCCCTACGCGCGTTCGGCCCTGATACCGATCCTCCACGTCCTCCAGGAGCAGGATGGCTACCTCTCGGAGGACGGCATGGCGCATGTCGGCGAGCTCCTGGACCTTGCACCGGCGGAAGTGCGGGGCACCGCCACGTTCTACGACATGTTCCACTTCGAACCGGTCGGCAAGTACCTGATCGCGGTGTGCACCAACATCGCCTGCATGCTCCAGGGCGCCTACCGGCTGCTCGAGCACGCCGAGGACCGCCTCGGTGTCGCGCCGGGCGGAACGACCGAGGACGGCGTGTTCACCCTCGAGGACGCGGAGTGCCTGGCTCTTTGCGGGAATGCTCCATGCGTCACGGTCAACTGGCGCTTCTTCGGCGACGTCGATCCCCAGGGGTTCGACCAGTTGATCGAAGACCTCAGGGCCGGCCGGCTCGACGACGAGGTGCCGCCGCACGGGACGCTCAACCGGGTTCCAAGGATGACGGCCGGCGCCGGTGAAGGGGCCGTCAGGGACACGCAAGCGACGCCCGACCTCGACACCCACCGCACCACCCCAGCGGTCGCTTCCATCAACGCCGGCCACCTGGAGGGTCGCCCATGACGGTGACAGACGTTTCCCCGATCGTCACCCGCCGCCTCGGCAAACCCCGCTCGTGGACGCTGCAGTCGTACCTCGACGACGGCGGCTACGACGGACTGCGTGCTGCTTTGAAAATGACCCGGGACCAGGTGCACGAACAGGTCAACACCGCCAACATCCTCGGTCGCGGCGGAGCCGGGTTCGAAGCCGGTCGCAAGTGGGGGATGCTCCGCAAAGCGGAGCCGGTATACCTGACGATCAACGGTGACGAGAGCGAGCCGGCGACGTTCAAGGACCACGCGCTGATCGAGGGTGACCCGCACCAGCTGATCGAGGGAACGCTGATCTGTGCCTACGCAGTCGGCGCGGCGCAGACGTTCATCTATATACGCGGGGAGTTTCCCCTCGCCATCGAGCGGGTCCAGGCGGCGCTCAACGAGGCGTACGCGTACGGCGCGGCCGGTAGGAACATTTTCGGTAGCGACTTCTCGATGGACATAGTCGTGCATCCCGGTGCGGGTGCCTACATCTGCGGGGAAGAGACCGCCCTTCTCGAGAGCCTCGAAGGCAAGCGCGGTTACCCCCGGATCAAACCGCCTTACTTCCCGGCGGCGCTCGGCCTTTACGGCGCGCCCACGATCGTCAACAACGTGGAGACCGTCTCCAACCTCCCGTGGCTGATGCTGCACGGGGGCGAGGCGTACGCGGCGCTGGGGGAGGGGCGCTCGAAGGGAACCAAGGTGCTGTCGCTCTCCGGTCACGTGAAGCGTCCGGGGAACTACGAGCTCGAATGGGCCAAGGCCACCTTCCGGGACCTGATCTACGACCCTCGACTCGGTGGTGGCATCCGCGACGACAACGACCTGAAGGCGATCATCCCGGGGGGCGCGTCCTCACCGTGGTTGGGTCCTGAGCATCTGGATGTGTCGTTGTCGAACGACGCCATCGCGCAGGTGGGTTCGATGGCGGGCTCCGGTTCCGTCATCCCGATGGACCACACCACGTGCATGGTGCGCGCGGCCTGGAGGATCGTCCGCTTCTTCCACATCGAGTCGTGCGGCCAGTGCACCCCTTGCCGGGAAGGTGGAAGCTGGCTCGAGAAGATCCTCGAGCGAATCGAGGCCGGGCAGGGCCGGGAATCGGATATCGACCTTCTCATGGATGTGTGCGACAACATCTCGCCCGGCGTCACCTGGCCCCCCGCCCAGACCACGATCTGCGTGCTCGGCCCCTCGATGCCTCCCGCGGTGGCGGCCGGCATACGGATGTTCCGGGACGAGTATCTCGCACATATAAGAGAAGGGCGTTGCCCGTTCCCTCCCGACCGGCTTCCGCGGAGGCTCGCGCGTGTCTGAACCGACCTCGACCCCACAGACAGGAGTCGACGTCCCCGTCCGGCTGGTGCCTCGCCCGACCGTGACCGAAAGCGCCGTCGGAACCGCGCCGCCTCCCCCGGCGACCACGGGAGAAACGGTCAAGGTCAAGTTCGACGGTCGGGAGATTGAGACTACGGCCGGCCGGCTGATCATCCAGGCCGCCGACGAGGCTGGCATCTACATCCCCCGCTTCTGCTACCACCCGCGGATGAAACCGGTGGGCATGTGCCGGATGTGTCTCGTAGAGGTCGAAGGCCCCCGTGGCTCATCGCTGATGCCGGCGTGCTACAACCAGGTTGCCGACGGCATGGAGATCCACACGTCGAGCGCCAAGGCGAAGAAGGCCCAAGAGGGTGTTCTCGAGTTCCTGCTGGTCAACCATCCGCTCGACTGCCCGGTCTGCGACAAGGGCGGCGAGTGCCCGCTTCAGGACCAGACCCTCGCGTACGGCCCCGGCGAAACCCGTTTCGTGGAGGAGAAACGCCACTGGGAGAAGCCGATCCCCATATCTGAGCTGGTGTACCTGGACCGCGAACGGTGCATCCAGTGCGGCCGGTGCGTCCGTTTCGCCGACGAGGTCGCTGGTGACCCGTTGATCGACTTCGCCGAGCGCGGTGACCTCACCGAGGTCGCCACCTTCCCGGGTGAGCCTTACGCTTCGTACTTCAGCGGCAACGTCGTTCAGATCTGCCCGGTCGGCGCTCTTACGGCCAAGCCCTATCGCTTCAAGGCCCGCCCCTGGGATCTCGAGCAGGTCGAGAGCACGTGCACATCGTGCGCGTTCGGCTGCCGCGTGGCGGTGCAGTCCACCTTTGGTGAAGTTACCCGGCTGATCGGGATCGACTCGGACCCGGTCAACTGGGGATGGCTGTGCGACAAGGGTCGGTGGGATTTCGAGTCCTCGCGAGGCGGCGGCCGGGTTACCGTGCCGATGATCCGTCGCGGGGAGGATCTCGTGGAGGCGTCGTGGGCCGAAGCCTTGCAGGCCGCCGCCGACGGGATCGCTCGCGCCAAGGCTTCCGGCGGAGGAAGCTCGGTCGCGGTCATTGGCGGTTCGAGGCTGCCCAACGAGGACGCCTACGTCTGGGCCAAAGCGGCCCGTGTCGCGTTCGGTACCGACAACATCGACGCCCAGCTAGGAGACGGCCTCCCTGCCGAAACGGTCCTCGGCCTCCCGCGGGCCACCATCGACGAGACCGCAGCAGCGCCGCTCGTCATCACCCTCTCGGGTGACATCAAAGACGAACTGCCGGTCCTGTATTTGCGCCTGCGCGACGCGGTTCGCGAGAAGGGCACCCAGATCGTCGAGCTGACCCCGGCGCACACCGGGCTGTCGCCGTATGCGGCGCTGACCTTGCAGTACCGCCCTGGCGAAGCGGCCTCCCTTGCTGCGGCGATAGCCGGGAACGGCGAGGTGACCGGGCCTGTCGCCGGCGTCGACCGAGCCGCGATAGACGGCGTTCGGTCGCACATCGCCCGCGCGCACGAGTTGCGGGAAGGCTCGGCGGCTGGCGGCCCGGCGATCGTCGTCATCCTTGGCCGTCCTTCTCTTGCGGACACAGTCGACCAGGTGGCAGCCGCGGCGAGAATCCTCGCAGGTATCGAGGGCGTCTCATTCCTGCCGGCGTTGAGGCGCGGCAACGTGCACGGGGCGTTGGACATGGGCGTCGCACCGGGAGTGCTTCCGGGCCGGGTGGGGCTCGAAGACGGCCGTGAATGGTTCGAGTTCCAATGGGCCACGTCGCTCCCGTCTCGCGGTCTCGACACCGCGGGGATCCTCGAGGCCGCCACGCACGGCCGGATCGCAGCGTTGGTCCTCGCCGGCGCCGACCCGAGGGTCGACTTCCCCGACGCAGACGCCGCGCTACGAGGCCTGGCCGGCGCCCGTTTCGTGGTGGCGGTCGACACCCATGTCACCGAGTCCGTCCGCCGCCACGCTGACGTGGTGCTGCCAGCGGCCGCCTGGGCGGAGCGGCGCGGGACGTTCACGAACATAGAAGGCAGGATCACCTGGTTGAGTCAGCTGGTCACCGCCCAAGGGATGTCCTGGCCGGACTGGATGATCGCCAACGAGCTCGCCGCCCGTCTCGGGACCGACCTCGGTTTCGTCCGCCAGGAGGACATCTGGGCGGAGATCACCAAGGTGTCTCCGCTTCACGCCGGCGCGACTTACGACGTCATCGATGCCCTGAAGGCGCGCGATGGGGTTGTGGTCCCGATCGGTGAGGACGCGCCGACTAGGCCGCCGCGCACACTGGACCCGATGGCCGACCCAGGCATCGCATCGGCCGAGCTGCACAACATCGCCCCGACGTCGATGCTTCTGCGCGCCTCGGCGGCCGTGTCGATGGAGCCGGAGCCCAACGGCGCGGTTTCCTCGCCGGTTCTCGTAGGCGAGGAACCGAATGAAAAAGACGCCGACGAGCCCGACGAACCCCCGACGCCTCCTCGCCCTCCTCGGCTCGGGGTTCCTGCGGTCGCGCCGCCCGAGCCGTCATCGGCAGCCGGCGCCGGCGCCGGTCCCGCCGGCGGGGGAGTGTCACCGAACGGCGGCAAGCCGTTGCGGTTGGTGACCAGGCGAACCCTCTGGGACGGCGGCACCCGGGTGCAGAACGTGCCCGCGCTGGCGAATCTCCACCCCGACCCGTGCCTCCGTGTCCACCCCTCGGTCCTGGCCGACCTCGGCAACGCTGACGGCGAGCCGGTGTCCGTCTCCTCGGCGCGGGGGACGCTCGTCATCGCCGCGTGGGGTGATCCCCAACTCCCCGAGGGAACCGCATTCCTGCCGTGGAACCTGCCGGGTGCGCGGGCGGGCGATCTGATCGACGCGTCGGCTGCCTTCACCGAGGTGACGGTGACCTCGGCGGCTCATGCCTCGACCGATCCGGAGGGGGGTGTGGCTTATGGGTCATGACCCTTTGTTCGACAACGGCCTCAACCTCGCGGTCTGGCTGATCCTCCTGCTCAAGGTCGTGGTGACGTTCGTCATCGTCTTGGTGTCGGTGCTGTTCATGGTCATGTACGAGCGCAAGGCGGTCGCCTGGCTCGGCGTCCGCTACGGGCCGAACCGAGCCGGACCCAACGGCTGGCTCCAGTCGCTGGCCGACGGCACCAAGCTGTTGTTCAAAGAGGCGTTCATCCCGCGGGGAGCCGACAAAGCGGTGTACAGGGTCGCCCCGTACCTGCTGCTGATCCCTTCGCTGCTCACCTTCGCGATCGTGCCGATCGGCGGCACGGTCACCATCGCGCACCACCGGACCGAGCTGCAGTTGGCCGACCCGCCGTGGGGGATCCTCTTCCTGCTGATGATGTCGGGGATCTCCGTCTACGGGGTGATGCTGGCCGGATGGTCGTCCGGGTCCAAGTACCCGCTTCTCGGATCCGTGCGGGCCAGCGCGCAGCTGGTTTCCTACGAGGCGGTGCTCGGGCTCACCACCGCCACCGTCGTGGTGGTTACCGGCGCTCTGCAAACCAGCACCATCGTCACCGCTCAGCACGGCGGGTTCCTAATTCACTGGAACTTTCTGCACACCCTGCTGGTCCCTTTTGTCCTGTTCTCGATCGCGATCACCGCGGAGATGACCAGACCGCCGTTCGACCTCGTCGAAGCCGAGGAGGAGCTGTCCGGCGGCTACAACCTCGAGTACTCGTCGATCGACTTCGCCTGGTTCTACCTGGCCGAGTACGCCGCCCTCGTGACCAACTCGGCGATCATCGTCACCTTGTGGTTCGGGGGATACGACGGCCCTCGGATCGCCGGCCACGCGATCGGCCCCGCCTGGTTCACGCTGAAGGTCCTGATCATCCTGTACGTGTACGTGTGGATACGCGCGACGCTGCCGAGGATCCGCTACGACCAGCTGATGGATCTCGGCTGGAAGCGCCTCATCCCCGGCGCCTTGGCCATGCTGCTGATCGTCGCCGGCTTCCAGATCAACGCCGGCGGGTCGTGGTTCGAGGAGCGCAAGTGGGGCTTCCTCGCCATCGCCGCCAGCGTCGTACTGGGCCTGCTCCTCTGGAGGGCGATCAACGTCGGGCACGAGGCCACCGAGGTCGAATCGGCGCGTGACGACATGGCGACGAGGGGGCCCAACCGGTGAGTTTCATCGACTTCTTCAAGGGTTTCGTCGTCACCGGAAAGCTGCCGTTCAAGCCCAAGGTCACGACGCAGTACCCCGAGGAGAAGCGGCCCAAGCCGGAGCGTTTCCACGGACGGCACGTCCTCAACCGCTACGAGGACGGGATGGAGAAGTGCATCGGATGCGAGCTGTGCGCCGGAGTGTGCCCCGCTCGATGCATCTACGTCCGCGGTGCTGACAACCCGCCGGACGCACCGGTCTCGCCGGGCGAGCGTTACGGCTTCGTCTACGAGATCAATTTCCTCCGCTGTATCCACTGCGACATGTGCGTCGAAGCGTGCCCCACCGAGGCGATCACCGAGTCGAAGATGTTCGAGTTCTCCTTCTCCAATCGTGAGGACGCGATCTACACCAAAGCGGAACTGCTGGTCGACGACGACGGCAATCCCCGCCATCTCCCCTGGGAGCACTGGGTCGACGGCGACGAGCGCAACACGTCCGCGTGGGTGCGAGCGACCGCGCCTTCCGGGGCCGCCGCGCTCGAAGGGCAGCCGCTCTGGTCGGCTGAGCTCGGGTACGGCGTGCGCCCTCCGCAGCGCGGACAGAGCGATCCCTCCGCGGCCGACGTGCCGGCCGAGACGGACCTCTCTGTGAGGGAGCTCGCCGCCAACGCCCTTCGGGGGGCCGGTGTCGACGTCGGCCGGGGTCGTTCCAACCGGCGCGAGGGGCCCAGATGACCGCCGGCGCGCCGTTGACGTTGGGGACCATGCTTGCCGCCGCCAACTCGTCCGGCGCGCATCTCTCACACGCGGCGGACTGGACTGTCTACGCGGTCGGAGCGGTGATGATCCTCGCCGGGGCCTTCGGGGTGATCCTGGCGCGCAACCCGGTCCACTCGGCGCTGATGCTGGTCATCACCCTTTTCGGCGTGGCCCTGGAGTTCATCGTCGAGTCCGCCGATTTCCTCGCCGCGGTCCAGATCATCGTCTACGCCGGGGCGATCGTCATCCTCTTCCTCTTCGTCATCATGTTCCTTGGCGTGGACCGCCGCGAGCCGTCCGGCGCAGAACGCGTCCGCGCGCAGCGGCCTCTCGCGGTGATTCTCGGGATCGTCGCCCTGGTGGA
>CAZCCS010000090.1:0-2478 GCA_964497005.1 uncultured Acidimicrobiaceae bacterium
ACTGATGTCGGAGATATCCCCGAACCCGTCTACCTGCAGCAAGGATCGTTTCGCGATAATTGGATCATCGGGCTAGGGGCTTGCACGAATGGCAGTATCAAAATCGCGATCGAGTCATCACACGGATGTGGAACTCGAGATATCTCAAACGATGTGGAGTGGCTGACTCCCGTCGTGGCTTGATCGCCGCCGCGGTCGCGGTCTCGATACTGGTTTCGGCGTGTGGTGGCTCAACGAGCGCTCCCCCGCCTGTGGGCCTACCCGCACCCCAGGCCGGCCAGATCACCTTCTACCTGTCGCTTTCCAGCTCGGCGACCGCCCTCGATCAGGCCGCGGCCGAGGCAGCGACTCCAGGATCGGCGCAGTACCGGCACTTCAGCTCACTGACCAGCGCGGCGGCGCGGTTCGGAGCCACCGACTCCCAGATCGGCACCGTTACCAAATCGATTAAATCGCTTGGGCTTCAGTTCACCGCTGATCCCACCAGGCTGTTCGGGCGGGTCATCGGTTCCGCGCAGGAGTGGCAGACCGCATTGGGCGCACCGTTGTCCCAACAAGCGGCGACCTCCTCGAACCCGTTCACCACGTACAGCCTTCCCGCGCGTCTACCTGCAGCCCTGCAGCCGTCCGGCACCACAGTGCTGCTCTCGGAGGCGCTCGTGTATGACCCAACCGTCGACGGGCATCGCCCGCGCAGCGGGCAGCGTCCTGCTATCTCTGCCAATTCCCGCTCCGCAGCTACGACCCCGGGCGCCGAGCCATGGCCGCTGAACACCGGCACTCCACTGACCGCCAACTGCTCATCCCCCTTGTTGACACAGCGCGAGGTCTACACCGAGCCGCAGATCCAGACCGCCTATGGCATCAACACGCTGCAAGCACAGGTGTCCGGCACGCCCACGATCACCGTCTTGGATCTGGGGGGCGGGTGGCTGTCCAGCGACCTCACCCTCGCAGGCCAATGCTTCGGGTACGTCCCCCCAACGGTTACCCAGACCCAAGGCGATGGTGTCTCGACTGCGATAGCCAACGCCGACGACGAGACATCACTCGATCTGCAAACCGCGGCATCGGTCGCTCCCCACGCGCAGGTGCGGGTGGTGCAGACCACAACCGCCGGCCTCCTCGACGGGTTCAGCCGAGCGCTCGGAGACAGCCGCGGCGTTCCCGATGTGATCTCCCTCTCCTATGGCGGCTGCTCTTACTCCGAGAACCACAGTGCGCCCGCGTTCACCTCCACCCTCGACTCCGTCCTTGCGATGGCCGCCTTCACCGGAGTTTCGTCATTCGTCGCCGCGGGCGACGAAGGATCGACTACGTGCGGGACCAGCGTCTCGGGTACAACTCTTTCTTATCCCGCGGTATCGCCGTTCGTGACCGCGGTCGGAGGGACACGACTCACGCTAGGTGCGGGAAACACCCGCGTCTCCGAGGTTGTGTGGAACGACTCGCCCTACGGTGAGCAGGCTGCGGGCGGCGGAGGAACCAGCCGACTCGAAGCCAGGCCGGCGTACCAGAACGGATTCAACCCGCAGAACCATCGGGCTCTCCCTGATGTCAGTGCCCTGGCCGACATAGTGCCCGGCTGGCCGGTCTTCATCAACGGCACGCTGCAAACCGTCGGAGGAACCAGCGGCTCGACGCCAATGACCGCCGCTGCCGCGGCGCTGGTCGACACGGCGCAAAAGAGCGCCGGCCGACCCCCTGTCGGCCTCGCCAACGGCTGGTTCTATAAGGCCGCCGCGACGCAGCCATCCACCTTCTTCGACGTCACCCAAGGCAGCAACGACCTGGCCGGGGTCGGATGCTGCGAGGCCGCCGCCGGCTACGACCCCGCCAGCGGCCTCGGCGTTCCCAACTGGGCCGCCCTTCCAGCCGCGCTCCCAGCGCCAGGATAGACGTCGGATGTCGCACCCACTTGAAGGCCGTGGCACAGCACCTGGCGCACGGCCGAACCCCGAGGCCGTCCGCGACCTGCTGGCGGTGGCCTTGACAGTGGCGACGGGTGCTACTGACGCCATCAGCATCACGAGCCTCGGCGGGGTGTTCACAAGCGTCATGACGGGCAACCTGGTTCTGCTCGGCGTATCGGGCGGTCGAAGGGAGGGATCTCTCGCTTTGCACGCCGGAACCGCCATCGTCGGTTATGTCATAGGTGCCCTCATAGGTGCCTGGATAGCCGGCCACCCAACTTCACACCAATCGATCTGGCCGCGAACAGTGACCGTCGCGTTGGCGGTCGAACTGGCTCTCTTCCTTGCTTTCACCATTGGGTGGGAGTTGGCCGGCGGTCATCCATCAGACGGCTCGACGTACGTCCTGATCGGGTTCAGTGCGACAGCCTTGGGCATCCAGAGCAGCGCCGTCCTGCGCCTCGGCGTACCGGGGATGTCAACCACCTATCTGACTGGTCTGCTCACTCAACTCGTCTCGAGCCTCACCCTTCGCCGGCGGCCCAGCCCGAATCGAAGCCTGGCC
>CAZCCS010000090.1:2488-10214 GCA_964497005.1 uncultured Acidimicrobiaceae bacterium
ACGGCGATCTCAACGCCGGCAAGGGACCGAAAAGCTCGGCTTCGTATCCGCCGCTGACACTGATCTGGGACGTCGACAGCTATACGCGCGTGAATCCCGCCGGGCTGGTGACTGGCGCCGGCATCGGCGCGTTGCTGAGCGTCGAGGTCCCCCGTGCCGTTCCAGCCGCGCCGCTGGTTGTCCTTGCAGCTGTACTGGCCGGAACTCGGATGATCACCAAACGCGATCCCGCACCCCCATGACGCGATTCAGGGATCGAGCTACCTCTCGGAGTCCGCTCGCTAGTGAGTCGTCTGCTGGAAGCAGGCGATGTCGTACTCCGACACGGAGTGACTGCTCGCACTGTGCTGCTGCGACGCCGTGCCAGGGTTTCCAGCGTAGACCTGGCCGGCCTGCCCATTCGCGTTGAACGGCGACTGGGCGGACGCTGACCCTCCCGGCGTGGTAGTGAAGTTCTGGCAGCTGGTCGAGCCATTGCCCCCTCCGGTGCCCGGCTGGCCGGGACCGTTGGGACTCGGAGTTGCTCCTGCCACTCCGGCCGTGCCCAGGAGCGACGCCGTCCCGATTAGAGCAACGACAACCATCTTTCGAACAGAGCTCATGTCCTGCGGTCCTTTCAGTCGTGGGCAGAAGGGGCCCCTGTTTCGACACAAACATCAGGTGCCGCATCAGCGCGCCACCTTGAATACATACGGATCAGGACGACGAATGGTTCGCCTAGCCGACCCTGAGGTGAAAATGGAGTCCGCCACGAACCGGCCCCGTCGCAGGCACGATGGCTCAGTAGGGACTTGGCTGATTGGCGATGATCGTGAGGCTCGTGATCTTGTCGTCACAGATCCCGAAGTAGCTGGTCAGGACCAGCTCGTCGGGCAGGTTGGTCTTGTCGTAGGTCCCGTCGACGCGGGCACGAACGATGATGTCGCCGTAGTGGTCGAGGACCTCGCGGACCTCCATCGTGACGTGGTCCCCGACTATCTCCTTGGCCATGAAGGCGCGGATCGTACTGGTGCCCCACATTTCCCGACTGACGTCGTTGACGTACGCGTCGGGGGTGAACGTGGCGACGATCCGGTCGAGGTCGAATGCGTTTACGGCGGCGACGAACTCGCCCACCACGCCTCGGAGTTCGGTGGCAACAGGCATAGCTTCCTCCCTTTCCTGATCGGCCCCCATGGCCGACAACTCCACGGTGGGCGCTACCGTTACGGGAGAGTCAAGGGGTCCCCGCAGAGTTGACTCTCCCCCTGGGGGAGGGTTGAAACTGTGCAGGTGACCGGCTCGTTGACGATCGGCGACTTCTCTCGGGTCACGTTCCTTAGCGTCAAGACCCTGCGCCACTACCACCGGGCAGGCCTCCTCGAACCCGCAGACGTCGACCCGGTCACCGGCTACCGGCGGTATGCGAGCGACCAGATCCCGATCGCACAGGTAATCCGACGGTTCCGGGAGCTCAACATGTCGCTCGAGGACATCGGATCAGTGCTCCGGGCTTCCGACCACGAGGTTCGTTCGGAGCTCATCGCCGCCCACCTCGCTCGCTTGGAGCAGACCCTGGCAGAGACTCAGCGCGCCGTGGCCTCGTTGCGCGACCTCCTCGAACACCCCTCGCCATCGGCGGTGATCGAGCACCGTCAGGTACCGGCGACCCAGGCGGCAGCCATCACCTCAGTCGTGGACGTCGGGGATCTGCCAGCCTGGTATCACGGAGCGCTGGGGGAACTCGTGGGGACACTTTCGGCGCAAGGCATCGTCGCTTGTGGGCCTCCCGGCGGGATCTACGCCAACGAGTTGTTCACCGAAGAGCGTGGCGACGCCACCCTCTTCCTCCCCATGACTGGCGGGGTACGGGCGGTGGGACGCGTAGGACAGATCTCCATATCGGGGGCCGAGCTTGCCGTGATCGTCCACAACGGTTCCCACTCCGACCTGGATCGGTCCTACGGGGCACTGGCGACCTACGTGACCGAGCACGCCGTGCCCGTCGACGGCCTCATCCGCGAGTACTACGTGATCGGACCCCAAGACACCAACGACGAGTCGGCGTGGAGGACCGAGGTTGGATGGCCGATCTTCGAGACCCGGCCCCACCGGCTCTGACACACCGGAGTCGGAAACACCGATCGATATTCAGGGGCTCGGATAGTGCCTTGCGCCGGACTGACCGACCCAAACGCTGGGTCCTGCTTGCCCAGCAGTGACTCCTCGATCGGATTGGCCGATCAGAATGTACGCCGTGAGACGTCCCTCGATGAGTTGAAATAGTCACCCTAAGCCCGCCGACGGAGGAAGAAGGTCTGATTTGAAGACGCCCGTTGCCATCATCGACGCCCGCTTCAGTGACCCGGGCTCCGTGGCTACGCCTTGGACCGAGACGCAACGCGTTCTCGAAGCGGCCGAACTGTTCTGGCTCACCACCGTTCGAGCCGACGGCAGACCCCACGTCTCGCCGCTGCCTGCCGTCTGGCTAGACGACGCCCTTCACTTCTCCACCGGCGACTCCGAGCAGAAGGCCGTCAACCTGCGCACAAACACCCATGTGATCTTGACCACTGGCTGCAACACTTGGAGCGATGGCTTGGACATCGTCGTTGAAGGCGACGCCCGACCCGTCAACGACGAAGCGACGTTGAACCGACTCGCCGATGCCTGGGCCGCCAAATGGGACAGGCGTTGGCACTACGAGGTCCGCGACGGGCACTTCCACCATCCCGGTGGTGGTGACGCCCTTGTGTTCTCGGTGGCGCAGTCGAAGGTGCTCGCCTTCGGTAAGGGCGTGTTTACCCACACGACGTATCGGTTCTGAGCTGCGCTCGCCCCAGGGCGCCGGGTGTCGGCAAGGCTGTCTGGAAGACCGTACGGCTCCGTCAGAACCCGGGAGTGTCGAGGCCGCCATCAGCCCCGAATCCCCGGCCCCGCTGGACCTTGCGTGCCTGATCCGAGCCAGGCGTCACATAAGGCAGGTCCAGACCGTCCCACTACCGCTGGCGCTGGCGTGTACCCGACCGCCGGCTCGTGGATACTGGAGCCGGCCGGAGACACTGACGTTGCCGACCGTCAGCCGAGGCCGATCCTTCTCAGCAACAGCTCTAGATGCGATGGTGGTTCCCTCAAGGGATGGGGCACGATCTACTAGGGCCTCCACTGGAAGGAGACATCGTGAAGCCCCGTATCCACGTACTAACACTGGCCGTAGACGATCTCGAGCGGTCTCTTTCGTTCTACCGACGGCTCGGCTTGGAGTCATCTGGGATCATCGCTACCGAGTTTGCCGGCGACGACGAGAGCGCGGCAGGCGCTATCGCCACCTTCCCCCTCGATCGCGGTCTCATCTTGGCCGTCTTTCCGCGCAGCGAACTTGCCAAAGACGCCAAGATCGTCCCACTACCAGCGCACTCCGGTTCGTTCAGCATTGGACACGCCGTAGCGAGCAGAGAACAAGTCGACGCCCTACTCGACGCGGCGGAAGCCGCGGGCGCGACCGTGACCGTCAAAGCCTACGATCGGCCCTTCGGCGTCTATAGCGGCTACTTCCAAGACCCTGACGGACATCTCTGGGAGGTTCTCTGGAACCCGGCCCTTGAAGACATCTGAGATCAACGGTCATCGGTTCAAATACTCAGAGGGTCCACAAAGGAGGAAGCCATTCCCGTGGCGTGATCCTCCTCGGATACGACGTTGGGATCGGAGCCTGTCCCCAAAGGTCGTCTACGACCGTCCCGATATCCCGCCAACGGGACTGTGCGTAAACGCCGGAACTGGGGCTTCGATTAGCAACGGCGGACTGGTCCTGTCAGGTAGCCTGCATTCCCAGAGAGTGGCAGCCAAGGACGTGGCATTCGCTCCTTGCCGGAGGTGCAGACAAGACATGCCTGAGTTCCCTGCGATCGCTCACGTGGCGCTAACGGTTACGAGCCTCGAACGGAGTGTTCCGTGGTACAAGGCGCTATTCGGCTCGGACCCGATTCTCGACGAGGACACAGGTCCGTTCCAGCGTGTCGCTTGGCTTACGGGCGGCACCGTCGTCGGTCTAACTCAGTTCCCTGATTTGAGCAGCACTGAGCCGTTCAATGAGCGCCGGCCGGGGCTCGATCATCTGGCTTTCGGCTGTGCCAGCCGCGATGAGTTGAGAGCATGGGAAATCCATCTAGACGAACTCGGCATCCCCAGCGGTGGCATCGTGGAGGCGCCCGGATACTCGGCATTGTCCTTTCGAGACCCTGACAACATCGCACTCGAGTTCTTCGCGCCGCGGGGCTAGGACTAGCGGGTATCTGTCTGCCCAAATGGGCCGTCCCCTAACGCCGGGTATACGAGATGATGGGCCTGAAGAAGGAAGAGGTAAGGACCTCCGTGACTCCGGAGACCATCATCACCTGCGTGGACTGCGGAGGCCGAGCTCACCTGCTCACCACCTGGCCCGACGACGATCCGCCCCAACCTGGCGACATCATGACCTATCACTGCCAGGACTGCTGGGAGCGGTTGGACCTCGTGGTCCCAGATGTCGACGAACAGTCGCACTGATACCAACGGTCGTCAGAATCTGTCCCAGAACCCCCGAATGGGAGCTGACCCTGATCGCCGGCTTGTGGACTGACGATCTGGTCGCTCGATCGGTAGTCACGCGAGCTGCGCGTGACCGCGCCGGTTGCCCGAATGGGCCGCGACAGCCCTGATTAGTCCTCGGCGAGCACCTCGCGGAGCTTCGCGGCGAACGCGGCTGGGTCATTGTGGGCGGACCACTCGTTGGCTGCAAAGCCACCGTGGTCGCCGGGGAAGATCACCGGCTGGACGCCGAGCAGGCGTGCGACCGCCTCACCACCGCGCCGCGCTAGCCCGCCCGCGCCGAGGGCTCCGATTGCAAGCACGACGCGCACGGATGACGCCCGCAGGGTCTTCGCGTCGGGCTCGAACGGCGGCATGGCGAGGTTGCCGCTCAGCAGCAAGTCGTCGCGAGAGCCGTCGTCCTCAGTCGGCAGACCGAACTGCGCGGGGTCTGGCGGAGGCCGATCCAGGTAGTCGTCGGGCAGCAGGCCCTGATGCATGACCAGCTGGATGAACTTGGCCATAGCTGGACCGAAGCCTTCCCGCTGGTAGGTGTCGACGATGTCGGCGTTCACCTTGGTCGCCATCTGACTGTCCTCGAGCAGCGTGATCACCGGCGGCTCGTGTGAGACGAAGGTCCGCACGTCCTCTGGGTGGGCGACTACCCAGTGCAGGCCGCACATGCCGCCGCCGCTCGACCCGAACGCGTCCACCGGCCCAAGCCCGGCGGCCTCGACGACGCGGTGGTAGTCCTCGGCGTGCACCTGCACTGTGAGCTCGCTCCCGGGCTCACGGCTGCTGCGCTCCATGCCACGGGGGTCGTAGGTGATGACCGTGCGGTCCGTGAAGTGACCGACGAGCTGTTCGAAGCCCGACGCGCCCATTGGCGAGCCGAAGATGAAGAGCGGGCGGTTGTCGCTCGGGTTCTCGGGTTTACGGACGTCGTAGGTCAACGTGGCGCCGGGAACCTCCAGGTTGTGGGTGGTCGGCTTGGTCATGTGGGCTCCTTCACGCGAATCTGCCTATACAGACTGGTGTTCTGCTCGAAACTCATCGTCCGGCCGGCTCACGCTGTAGGCCACTTCTCGTGGACGGCTGGAACGTAGTTTCACCGACCTACAGATTGACGGGTACCGCGGCGCGTACCCCGCTGCCTTCGGAAATGAACGTCGCCCATAACCCTCAAGCGCCGCGACGCGTCGGTGTGACCCCCCCCCAACGCCGGGTCGAGTCGTTACCTAGCTCAGGCAACCCCGGGGCCTGCGCGACGAGCATGTCGGAGCTGATGTGTTCCCCCGGAGTGGTGCGCGCACAGTTCCTCGGGGAACGCGACGCGTCAGGTCGGTCTAGTCACTCGCAGTAGGGCCTGCACGGAGGCGGCGATGCGATCCGCTACCGCTGCTGGAGTGGTGGCATCGAGTTTGCCGTCGAGGTAGAGGAACGCGAGACCGTGAACAAGCGCCCAGATCGCGGTCGTGAGCGCGTCGGGATCGCCGGCGGTGAAGGTTCGCTCGACTATGCCGCGGACGTACTGGGCGAGGGCCGCGGTGGCGACGACGCGCTCGCCGTTGTCCCGGTCGCATGGCTCGGCGAACATGATTCGAAAGAGCGCGGGGCGTTCGAGCGCGAACTGCACATAAGCGGTCGCCACGCGTCCGAGCTCCTCGGGGCTCGTCGGTAGCGGGTGTGCCTCCACCAGACGTTCAGTCAGCTCGTGGTAGCCGACCGCGGCGACCGCCGAGACAAGGGCTTCGCGATCGGCGTAGTGACGGTAGGGGGCCGCGGCGGAAACGCCCGCCCGACGGGCGACCGCGCGTAGCGACAGAGCGTCCGCGCCGTCTTCTTCGAGCAGTTCGAGCGCGGCTCGCACTAGGGCGGCGCTTAGGTCTCCATGGTGATACGGGGCTTTGGGCAGCGACATCAGTCACACAATGTTGACACTGTTAACGGGCTCGTGGTTATGTGAGCACTGTACACATCATTGCAGTTCCAGTCGCAAGAGGACGGTTCCAGGATGAAGGCAGCGGTGATCTACGAGAACGGTGACCCCGGGGTGTTGCGCTACGAAGACGTGGCCGATCCGGAGTGCCCCAACGGCTGCGTAGTCGTCGATGCCGAGGCCATCAGCATCGAGGGAGGAGACCTGCTGGCCCGCGCCGAGGGCCACTTACCCGCGGTGCCGCATGTGGTCGGCTATTTGAGCGCCGGGACCGTCAGCGAGGTCGGGGCGGGAGTCTCGGACGTGGCCGTCGGCGATCGGGTCGTCGCCCGAAGCGACGCGGGGTCGCACGCCTCCCGGCGGGTCGTCTCTTCTGCGCTGACGTGGCCGATCCCACCCGGTCTGGATGCCGAGCACGCCGCGTGCGTCCCGATCACGTTCGGCACGGCTCACGAGTGCCTCTTCACCGCGGGCAACCTCTCGGCTGGCCAGACCGTCCTTGTGCATGCCGGGGCCAGCGGCGTAGGGATCGCCGCCATCCAGCTCGCGAGGCAGGCGGGAGCGACGGTGATCTCGACCGCTTCCAACGACGAAAAACTCGAACGGCTGAAGGCCTTCGGGCTCGACCACGGCATCAACTATGCGACCGACAACTTCGTCGAGCGAGTCAACCAACTGACCGACGCCCGCGGGGTTGACCTAGTGATCGACTCCGTCGGCGGCCAGATCCTCGTCGACAGCGTCAGCGTTCTGGCGTATCGAGGGACCCTCGTCAGCGTGGGCGCCGCTGCCCGGAAAGGCTCTTCCATCGAGGCGTGGACACTGATGCTACGAAACAACACGCTACGAAGTGTGTGGCTCGGCGGCGCCACCGTCTTCGAGTACGACCGAATCCACGCCACCACCGACGCCCTACTCCAAAGGGTCGCCAGCGGCGAGCTAAAGGTCGAAATCGACCGCTCGTTTCCGCTCGCGAAAGCCGCCCAGGCACACGCGTACGCCGAGAGCCGGAAGGCCTTGGGCCGGGTCATCCTCACCCCCTAACACTCTTCGACGTGCATCACCGAACTACCTGACCCTTGTCGTTCTGCACGTCTTGCCATCGCGTTTCGACTTATGGCGCGGACCTCTGCAGGTCACTGCGTCGCCCATAGAGGAAGTAAACGATGGGGATGGCACCAACTGAGTTGATGAGCACCACCGCGGCCGCCCACTTCGCCTTCGACCCTCTCACCTCGT
>CAZCCS010000091.1:0-10147 GCA_964497005.1 uncultured Acidimicrobiaceae bacterium
TTTCGACCTTCGGCGCCGTTTGGCCACGGCGCCGAATGTTAAGGGTCGAAAACGAGGCCTCGCCAGCTAAGCCAACACAGCTCATGGGTTCTCCGCGGTCACTGGGAAACCGGATCTATGCCAGTTTCCCAGCGCCGCAGAAACCACCCCTTAGAGGATCAGGCGACCGTCGCTGACCGGGGCTTGCGGACCCACCACACGAGCCCGAGTCCACCGGTCAGCAGCAGGACCGCGATACCGAGGAGCATCGGGACGTCCAGCCCGGTGAAGGGCAGGGCGTGCCGGCCGGCGTGGACCGCCGCGCTCGCGGTTGCCGCGTGATGAGCGCCCGTACCAGCACCGGCACCGGCGCCGGTGTTGCCGGTCTGGCCACCGCTCCCCGAGCCGACACCCGGCAAGCTGATGGAGCCACCGGTGCCACTAGCGGCGTTGCTGTTGATCAGGTTCACCGGAAGGTTGGCCGTGCCTGGGGCCAGCGTGACACCGAGGACCTGGCTGGCGCCGGTGGTCAGCGAACCCGCGAGACCGCCGGTGGCGGTGAGGCAGCTGAGCGAGAGCAGACCGGGGATGGTTAGTGCGCAGCTACTACCAACCGAGCCGGCCGGCGGGATCTGATTCCCGTTGATCGAGATCAGGTAGCTGGAGCCCGGCGCGGTCGACGAGGTGTCGGAGTGCAGCAGGTCGATGGTCAGACCTCCCGAGCCGCCCACGTTGACGAAGGCCCCATCCGAGGTGGCGTTGCTGGTGCTCTGGCCGGCGGTCCAATTGGCGTTGGACGTCGACTGAAGAACCTTCACGGTCGCCGACTGCGATGGGTTGCCCTGGGTGTCACCGAGGGTGAGCACGAGCAGGTCGGCGATCGCGTTCGAGCTGCTCGAGCTGCCGTCGGCCGCCTGAGAGTTGGTGACCGACCAAGGGGCCAACTGCAGATGCAGGGCGTTGGTCGGGATCATCAGCTGGGTGCTGTCGAACAGGTTGCCACTGCTGGTCCCCACGCCCTTCTGGGTTCCGCCGAACGCGCTTGCCGGAGGGTTACCCCCGAGCTCGAGAACATTCGCGGTACCCGACGTAGCGCCACTGCCGGCCGAAGCCTTGGTGTGGCTGATAGCGATGGCGCCAAGGATGTTCGCGGCGTATGCCTCGGCTGACGAGGCCGGCGCCGGGACGATCACCGTTTGAGTGCTCGCCGAGTGGACGGTGGACGCGCGGGTGACGGAGGCGCCTCGCGTCGACGAGGTCCTAACACCGCTCGACCGGTTCACGCTGTGGCCGGTAACCGTCGACCTCAACCTGCTGGTCCAGTTAGACCTCGTCCCGCCACGCACGCTCGACGCGCTGGGCGCAGCGTGACTGACGGAACCACTGCTTCTTACGTTGCTGACGCTCTGGTTCAGTGCCGAACTGTTCGCTCCCGACCGGGCCGTCGATGTCCTCGCCGCGACTGACGACGTGTTGATCTTGGCGCTGGGCGAGGGCGACACCTCGGCTTGTGCTGCGATCGGAAGGCTGACCAGCAGAACAGCGCCTGCCGCAGCCCCCCACCGTACGATTCGCATCTAATCCTCCATCCCTTTTGTAACTAGAGGGCCCTCTTGTTTGACTGACCGCTTGAGTTGAATGGTTGGTGTCTCTCTCATAGCTGCGCTGTCTCGAACTGCTCAAATCGGGCATTTGGCTTATGGTTCGTATCCTTTTTCTCCAAAAATCCGGCAAGACCCTCTACTTCGCTGAAAATTGTTTAAATACGCGCTGATCGCGTCTGGCTAACCACTAAAAGTGGCTGAGGTGATCCGCGGATTTACATCAAAAGGGTTCAGCAGCCTCGAAGCCGTTTGGTTCGTTCGGGCCCCAAACCGCCCGGGTGGACGTCCCCGAGCGTGGAGAATCTAATTTTCATGTCGCGGCGACATCGGGCGCCGCGAAGAAAACACCACAACAAAAAAGGAGACGCCTGATGCTCGACCTTCTGATCCGTGGCGGCACGCTGGTCGACGGGTCGGGTTCTCCAGGACGGATCGCCGACGTGGGCATCTCCGCGGAGCGCATAGCCAGCATCGGCGAGACGGACGAGCCGGCACGCCGGATCGTCGACGCGACGGGTTTGGTGGTGTGCCCGGGGTTCGTCGACCTGCACACCCACTACGACGCTCAGCTTTTCTGGGACCCCTTCGCCACGCCTTCGTCGTTACACGGCGTGACGACCGTGCTCGGCGGCAACTGCGGGTTCACCATCGCGCCCGCCGGCCCGGACCACTCCGGCTACCTCACTCGGATGATGGCCCGGGTGGAGGGCATGCCACTGGCCGCGTTGGAGGGGGGTCTCGATTGGGAGTGGGAATCTTTTTCCGGATGGCTGGATCGGCTGGACGGCAGGGTCGGTGTCAACGCCGGGTTCCTTATCGGCCATTCGGCGCTGCGGCGGGCGGCCATGGGCGACGAGGCGACGAGTGGCCCCGCGTCGCCGGCGCAGGTCGACCGTATGTTGCAGCTGCTGCGCGAGGGTTTGGCGGCCGGCGGGCTCGGCTTCTCGTCATCGCAGGCGAACACCCACTTCGACGGGGACGGCAACCCGGTGCCGTCGCGCTTCGCAGACTCGAACGAGTTGCTGGCCTTGGCTGCTGAGGTAAAAGACCACCCCGGGACGACTCTCGAGCTGATCCTGGCGGGGTGCCTCGGTCGCTTCTCGCCCGAAGAGGTCGACCTGATGGCCTCTATGTCAATTGCAGCCGACCGCCCGCTCAACTGGAACGTGCTCGGTGTTTCCGCCGCGGATCCCGATGGTTACTTGCACCAGTTGGAGGCATCCACGGTCGCCGCTTCGCGCGGAGCGACCGTCGTGGCGTTGACTCTGCCGCATTCGATGCAGATCCGGTTGTCGTTCCTGACCGGCTTCGTGCTCGACGGTCTGCCGGGATGGCGGCCGACGTTCGCACTTCCCGTTCCCGAAAGAATCGTGGCGCTTCGGGATCCGTCGGTGCGCCGGCGCCTCGCCGAGGGCGCGAGTTCCGACGAAGCCGGCATGCTGCGCGGGTTGGCGCGGTGGCCTCGCATGGTGATCGCCGAGACGTTCGCCCCGGACAATGAAGGGCTCGCCGGTCTGACCGTTGCCGAAGCCGCCGCCCGTCGTGGCGTTGACCTGTCGGCTGGATCGGACGCCGCGTTCGATTTCTTGTTGGACGTCGTGATCGCGGACGAGTTGCGAACGGGGCTCCAGCCCCCGACCGCGACCGAGAACCCCGATGACTGGAAGTTGCGTGCAGAGGTTTGGCTGGATCCGCGGACCGTCGTTGGAGGTTCGGATGCGGGCGCACATCTCGACATGATGTGCGGGGCGATCTACTCGACCTCTCTGCTGGGCGACGCAGTTAGGGACCGCCAGCTGCTTTCGCTCGAGGAGGCCATTCGTCAGCTCACCGATGTGCCGGCGCGTCTGTACGGGCTGCGCGAGCGGGGCCGGCTCGAGGAGGGGTGGCACGCTGATGTGACGGTGTTCGATCCCGATCGGATCGGACACAGGCCGCCCAGGACGCGATACGACCTGCCCGCCGGCGCCCCGCGGTTGTACGCGGAGGCGGTCGGAGTAGAGCAGGTCGTTGTGAACGGCGTGCCCGTGGTGGCCTCCGGCTCGTTGAGCGGCGACCTTCCCGGAAGGCTTCTGAGGTCGGGGCGGGACACCTACACCGTTCACGCCGGCGGGTGGTCCTGACCGCCGCGCTACCGCGCCGCGGCGCCGGCTCTATTTTTCGCGATTTGTACTCACATGCGCGTACAAATCGCGATAAATAGCTTCTCGACTCACGGATTCGGGGCGGGTGCGGCATTCGGCGAGGCCCTCTCGATGGCGGCCCACCCCGATTCCCGCTCGCGGCGGGCCTGCTCGGCCGGCCAGCCCCCGCGGACCCCGAAGAGTCGCTTGGCCAGAATGAGGTAAACGACGATGGCCACGTTGATCACGAGCGTCACCCCCTTCAGCGCGGTCGGTTTCTTGGCGATCTCGTAAACCTCGAGCGGCACCAGAAGGGCTGTGGCGACGAACGTCAGGTACTCGGCCCAGCGTTTGGCTTTCCAAAGGCCGACCGCCTCGACGCCTTCCAGCACCGCGTATGCCGCCAGGACGACACCGGTCAACTCCAAGTTGCGGGTGCTGATCGCAAAGAGGTGAGTCAGCTCCTTCGTGATCGTGCCGCCCGTCCGCACCGGGCCGCCGGCGCCACCCTGGAGCGCGGTCACGACGCGAAGGAAATCCCGATGCAGAAGGGCTCGGTCGGCCGCGAACACGAACACTGCCGCAGCGAGAATTGAGAGCACCACAAAATGGAACGCGCGGTCGAGCGCGATTAGGCGGAGCACGTACTTGTCCCGCAGGGGGCGGCCACGAAGGGGTGGCTCAATGTCTTGGCGGTCCGGCGGGTGCTCGGGACCAGCGGACTGACTGGGCTCCACCGGAACCCACGTGTCGCAGCGGAGGCAGCGATGCCACCGGAGCCCGCCCATGACTCGCGCGAAATGATCGTCGTGGGGTCGAACCTCCGCGGCGTCGGTTCCAACGAGAAAGTGACCGTTCCACGCACATTCGAGCAACTCGTAGGAGAACTTCCGCCGGCGCGCCACCCGTGCATTCTGCCCGGTCGCCCGGTCCGGGTGAGGTACCGCGCGGGTACGCCGGCGCTTACGTTGTGCCGGTGCCCAACGGCGGACGAGATCGACCAGCGCCGCCAGCCCAGCGCAGCCGGCGCGTCTGGCTGGTTGTCTTGGTTGCCGGCGCCGCGATAACGGCCGGCGCGACACTCGCCGCGGTCTTGGCTGCCGGCGGATCGCCGGCGCGCTCAACGATCAGTGATGTACCCGCCATGCCCGCCGCGTACCAGATCGTGTACAGAGTGGACCAGTCGGGCGGAGGTGTCACCAGGGAATCCTGGGAAGTGTTCACCCAGACCGACCCCTTCGGCGCGAGCGACGTTACCTACCAATCCGACCCCCGAAACGGGGCCTCTCCTGTAACCGGCACCGTGTCGTCGTTCGATCACCTCTACGACCTGGCCCATGGACAACTCACTCTCGTATCCGCGAGGCAGCCGGGACCCGGAAGCGGCATACAAGCGCTTGGCGTCGAACTCGCCGAGTTGAAGAGCCGAGGTCTCACCCAAGTCGTCGGGCGGGCGGTTGTGGCCGGCGAGAGCTGCACCGTCTTTCGATTAGGAGAGCCACCCGTGGGCCCCATCTCCGCGCCCAACGGATCGGGCCACGACGACATGTGCATCGACCGGTCGGGGCTCGTGTTGCGCGAGGCCTGGACCTACCAAGGCAGGCTGGTGTTGCAGCGGACCGCGCTGCAGCGACGCGTCGGAACAGCCGACCCCACACTCACAGGTCCTCCGCCAGAGTCGTCCGCGCGCGACACGCACGTACCGCCGGTCCTGAGACTTGTCGAACCGGGTGCGCAATCCTTCTTGGCCGACCCGCCGCTTCCGGCCGGGTTCGCCGCACCGCCGACCGTAGCGACCGTCGCATACAGCCCGTCCGACCCCACACGCGTGATCGATACGTCGATGATCTGGTCCTTCGTCAGCGGGGGCAAGCTGATCAGCGTGGAAGCCGGCCAAGGGATGCTTCCTTGGGCGCCGGCAGGAAGCCCGACACAGGCCGTCGCGCTGGCCGGTCTCGGCGCGGCCACCTCGGCTCTCCGGTCGGACGGCCCGGAGATCAGGGTCGAGCTCAGTGCGTCTAGGTGGGTCCGCTTTCGGGGAACCGTTCCGCCCGAAGTGCTCGCCCGTTATGCCTCGGAGCTGACGCTCGCCGGGCGTTGAGGCGCGAGCCGGCCGCCGATGCGGCCACCGAGCAAGCCGAAGCCTTCGCTATAGGCCACCAGTGCAGCGAGAAGCGCTGCCATCCCGACCACCTCTGCAACATCTTTTCGCAACGAGGGTCTGGAAGCAGAGGCTTTGGTGAGGTTGTGCGCGGCTGTCCCGACCCGGGAACCCGACCCACTCCCCGCGGTTGGGGTTTGGCCTGAGGCCGGCGAGCCACCGGGTACCTGGGAGGGAGCGGCGAGGGCCGGTGGGGATCCCAGAGTGTTCTGAGCGGGAACCAGACCGGACCCCGAGCTTCCGGGTCCGAACGCCGAGGCCGACCCCGCAGCGGCTCCGCCGGCGGCCCCTCCGATGCCGATGGGAGTACCGGCCGGCTGGCCGGAGGGCTGCCCAGCCGGCGCGCCGTCGAGGCTGCCGGACGATCCCGAAGGGGTCACGGTTAGCGTGTCGGGACCTGGCGGTTCGAACGCCATCCTGTCGGCGCTGCCGCCGGCCTTGATGACCGCTGCGACGGTTCCATTGGCCAGCAGCGGCGCCCCGTCGAAGGTCACGGTGGTGTTGTCCGGGCTTACTGTGCCGGTCACCTGGGATTTGCTGCAGTCGTATGCAGGGCTATCGGACCACGCGCCACCTTGGACTGGCTGATAATTCTGACCCGCGGGCGTGATAGGGCATGCAACTGGCGGGCTGGTGATGATCGGGTTCCCCGCGACCTTCAAGGTGATGGAGCCCACTGCGGAACCCGGATCGACCTGGAAGGTGAGCGCGGAGATGGCCGTGGGACCGGTGAATCCGTTTTCGATGTACAGGCCACCGGACGGCACCTGTGGCGGGGGCGGCGGGGCGAAGCCGAGGCCGGAGTTGGTGACTGTCCACCATCCGTCCTTCGATGGTGCTGCGGCTTTGGCGGGTGTGGTCCACAACCAAAGCGACGCGCAACCGAGAAGCGCAGCCACGCCTCCGAGAACCAGGCGACGCCTAGCCATTGCGGGACGACCCTGTCTTGACGCTCCGTGCACGTGACCCATTGCGGGCCGAGGTGCCGTTGCCGCGGCTCCCAACCACCGGCAGCTCCGTCGTCGGATCTTCTGGGGCGAGTGATTGCGCGGGCCCGGACCCTTCTGCCCCCAACGGGGTCCCGAGATAAGACTCCACCACCCTCGGATTCTGCAATACCTCGTCCGGGCGACCGCCGGCGATGACCGACCCCAACTCGAGCGCGACCATACGATCCGCGACCGAACGCAATAGCGGCACGTCGTGCTCGATGATCAAGATGCTGCAGTCGAGTTCGTCGCGGATCCGGTGAATCAATGGGCCCAGCGCCTCCGTCTCGCGTTGCGCGATCCCCGAAGACGGCTCGTCGAAGAGCAACACCTTCGGCCGCCGCCCGACGATCGCGGCCAGCTCCACCATCCGCCTCGACCCGGTCGACAGCTCGGATACGAACTTGTCCCGGAAGGCAGCCAGCCCCATGAGCTCGATCAGCTCCTCGACCCGCTCGTGAAGACGGGCCTCCGAATCCGCCAGGCGGGGAGGTCCAAGCAACGCCGGAAAGGTTCCGGTGATCTCGGCCTCCTCGTGCAGTGCCAGCGCAAGCGATTCCCCAACGGTCAGCGCCGGCCACAGCCTCGCGTCCTGGAACGACCTTCCTAGCCCCGCCTCGGCACGGCGGTGCGGAGCCCAGTCGCTGACGTCCACGCCGTCGAGCAAGACCCTCCCGCGGTTCGCCCTGGTGAATCCGGATATGAGGTCGAACAACGTGGTTTTGCCCGCGCCGTTGGCTCCGATGAAACCGAGGATCTCGCCTTGGTGGAGCACTACGTCGACGTCTTTGACGGCCACGATGCCGCCGTAGGTCTTGGTCAACCCGACGGTCTCGAGCGCCGGGCGCCGATCGTCGTCAGCCTCGTCCGTCGCCGGCTTGGCACGGTCCCTACCGGCCGCAACCCGAGGCCGCTTCTGATTGACGGCCGCGGCACCTTGTAGGAAAACCGCCCTCAGGATGTCCGGGCGCTCGAGAAGGTCAGCCGTCGGCCCCGAAAAGCGGACCTCCCCTTTCTCCATGAACACCGCCCGATCGGCCAAGCGGAGCGCGGTGTTTACGGACTGCTCAACGATCACCACTGTCGTCCCCGAGCGGTGGATAGTCCGCACGATCTCGACCAAGCGGTTGACGATGGTCGGAGCCAATCCGAGAGACAGTTCGTCGATCAACAGGAGGTGTGGCTTGGCGATGAACGCCTGAGCGAGCGACAGCATCTGCTGCTCCCCGCCTGACAGCGAGCCCGCCATGGTGTGCGATCGTGCCCCGAGGATCGGGAATATCTCGATCGCCCGTGCAATGGCCTCGTCTACGTAACGCTTGTCCCTGCGCCAGAGCCAACCGGCCATCCGCATGTTCTCGGCGACGGTGAGCGTGGGGAATACTCCGCGTCCACCGGGAACCTGGACGATGCCGAGACGGGCGGCGGACTGCGGGTCGGAGTGGGTGATGTCCGACCCGCTGAAGACGATGACCCCTCCGACCGGATCCAGCAGTCCGGTGATCGTTTTGAGAAACGTGGACTTGCCCGCGCCGTTGGTGCCGAGCAACGCCACCATCTCGCCGGCGCGAAGGTCGAAATCCACTCCGAACAGAACCTGCACCCCTCCATACGAAGCGTCGACGCCCCGGCACGAGAGAAGGAATTCGCCTCCAGCCGCCTCTTCGGCGCGCCGCGCCTCTTCGGCGTCCTTGGAGACGAACCGCTCCGCGGTGGCGGCTATCAACCCCCCGCCGGCGACGACCACGCCGAGCACCCCCAGCGACACGCGTTGCCCGTGCGAGTCACCGATCGCCCCGATGATCGGCGTGATGAGGATCGCGCCGAGCGCATAGAACAGCAGGGACCACGCGTACGCCTGGGAGCGCAGGGTGGGCGGAGCCACGAGCGAAACCATCGTGGTGTACGAGGGCAGGTAACCGAACGCTCCCACGGTCACGAATCCGGCTAGGACGACCGCCAGCGCGAGGTTCGGCACCACCGCGAGCACGAGGCTGAGCCCGCCGAACGATACGACCAGCATCCCGGTTATTACCGCCAAGCGGTTGAGCCGCCCGGCGGAAAGTGCCTTGGAAGTCAGGACGCCTCCGATGACGATGCCGGCCAATCCCCCGATGCCAAGCAGGGCGCTAACACCGCCGCGGGCGGTGTCACCAAGGTGATAGACGTCTTTGAAGAAGTTGTTCGCGACGGTCGCGAACGGGATGGTTCCCGCGCCAAACAAGAAAGCGGAGCCCCATATTCGCCGCAGAGTCCGGATGGCGCGTACCCGGCGAAATCCCTCCGCAAGCGAACCGGAGCCGCGTTGGGGCGTCGACAAGCCGAGCGATGCGCCGCGCTCCGGCTCGCGGATGAACTTCAGGCAGGCCACCAGAGCAAAGGTCGGTAGGGCGAGGATGACGAATGCCGGGCGCCACCCGATCAACGCTGCGACCACGCCGGCCAGGGGCGCACCGAGCAGTCCGATCCCGTGAGAGCCAATTCGGTAGGAAGTGAAGACCTCACCGAGGCTCTGCGGTCTGTAGTAGTCGGAAAGAAGGCTCGGATAGACGGTCTCCGCGTTCAGGTACCCGATCCCGCCGACGATCCTGGCGATCAGCAGGATCGCCAGGACAGGCGCCAAACCCGTGAGGACAGCGGTCACGCCCCAGACGATCCCGCCGATAGCCGACATCCGGATGCGGCTGGTCCGGTCGCCCAGGTAGCCCACCCCGATCGAGAAGAGGATCGGGAGCGCGGCGGTGAGCGAGGCAACCGCGTCGATGCCGGCGTTGGAGAGGTGGAAGGAGTGGCGGATGTCCGGCGACAGGACGCCGAACGCGGTGAGGTCGAAGCTCTGGACGCTGGACAGCCCGATGAGAACCGCGCCAACGATTTTCACGGACCTGGAGCGGGATGCCCTGCGTCTGGCCATGGGTCGGCCTCCTGCGCTGCGATGATTGCTGCGTCGACTGCTGCCTACACTTCCACGAGCAATGGGAGAATCATCGGCTGCCGGTGCGTCTTCTCAAACAGATAGCGGCCGAGCACCTCCCGGATCACCGAGCGAACCGCCGCCCATTCCGTCGTGCCGCGCGCGCGGCACTGCGCCATCGCTTCACGAACCCGCTGCCGACACTGCTCGATCAGGTCTGCGGACTCCCGCACGTGGACGAAGCCTCGGGTCACGATGTCTGGCTCGCGCAATAGATCCCCGCGCTGGTGGTCGAGCGCCACCAACGCGATCAAGACCCCATCCTGAGCCAGGTGGCGGCGGTCGCGGAGGACCACCTCGCCGACACCGACCCCCAA
>CAZCCS010000092.1:0-10038 GCA_964497005.1 uncultured Acidimicrobiaceae bacterium
ACCCGGCCCCGGCGGACCGGCCGCCCGGGCCGACCCGCCCGCCCGGGCCCCCCGACCCGCAAAAGTGGCCAGGGTTACCGCGGGCCAGTGTGCAACACCCTCCAACTTTGTCCCCTGTTCCCGCTCAGACCGCGCGCGAACTGGCCAGAGTTGACCGCCGGCCGCCGGCGGGCCCCGCCAACCCTGGCCACTTATGTAAACCAGGCCCGAGGCAGCGCGCAGATGGATCGCCTGGTCTCGCCCGCCCCGGCCGACTGCTAGGACGAGCCGAGCTGGCGGGACCGTTCGGTAGCCGCGGCGACGGCCTCGAGGATCGCCGCCCGGACGCCGGCGGACTCGAGGGCCCGCAGCCCCGCCGCCGTGGTCCCCCCCGGCGAGGTGACCTGCGCACGCAGGGTGGAAGGCTCCTCCCCCGTCTCGCCAAGCATCCGGGCCGAGCCGAGCAGGGTCTGGACGGCCAGCTGGCGGGCCACCGGGCGGCTCAGCCCGACCAGCACCCCGGCGTCTATCAACGCCTCGGCGACGAGGAAGACATATGCCGGCCCCGACCCGGAGAGCCCGGTCACCGCGTCGAGCGCCGCCTCGCTAACTGTGACCACGGTGCCGACCGCTTCGAGGATCCCGCGCGCCCATTCGAGGTCCTCCGGGCCGGCGCTCGAACCGCCGGCGACAGCGGCCGCCCCCTCGCCTACCAGTGCCGGCGTGTTGGGCATCGCTCGGATCACCGCGGTGGGCTCGCCGAGCCAGCCCTGCAAGGCGGAGGTGGTCACCCCCGCCACGATGGACAGCACCCGGGTGATACCGAGCGGCGCGAGGGCCCGGCTTGCCGCCTCGGCGTCGGCCGGCTTGACGGCCAGGACCGCCCCGTCCGCGACGGCACCCGCTTCGCCGGCATCGGGGACGACGGCGTGGATGGAAATTCCCTGGTAGCGGGCCGCGAGTTCCTTGCGGCGGGCCTCGACCGGCTCGATGACGACGATCCCCTCAGCCGGCGCCCAGCCCCTCGAGATCAGGCCGCCGAGCAGGGCCTCTCCCATCCGACCGCCGCCCACGAGCATCAATGACCTGGCCGAGCCCATGCCACAAACCTAGAGGTTCGGGTGCCGCCGCCCGGGTGAGAACTCGGGCCGCTCGCACTTCCCCGAACGAACGTGTCCCTGGAACGCCCCCGGGTCGACGGCAAGGCGAGAGTATCGGTAGCCCGTGCAGCCAGCAAGGGTTCAAAACGGAGCCGGAATTAACCGCAGGTCACCGGCACCGGGCTCGGGCGGGACGGGCCGTTGGTTGGCTCTTGAAGGGCGCCGGCGGCCTACCCGCAGGCGACGAGGACGGCGCTGGTCAGGTCCTCGACCCGGTCCCAGAGGGCTGCTGCCGCCGCCTGCCAGGTGTAGGCGCCGGCCCGTTCCGCGCCGGCGCGCCCGAACCGGCGGGCGAGGGCGGGATCGCCCAGCAGGGCCGCCAGCGGCCGGGCATAGTCGCCCGCCGAGCGCCCCTCGACCAGAAAACCTGTCCGCCCGTCGTCCACCAGCGTCGTCAGCCCACCCACGGCAGACGCGACCACGGGGATCCCGCACGCCGACGCTTCCAGGGCGACCAGCCCGAACGATTCGGAATGGCTGGGCACGACGCAAACATCTGACGCCCGGTAGAAAGTCGAAAGGATCTCGTGGCGCTGGGGAGGCAACAAGGTCACCGCGCCCTGCAGTCGGTGAGCCGCAACTCGCCTCTTGACCTCTGCGACCTCTTCCTCCCCATGCGGACCGCTCGGGCCGCCCAGCACCACAAGCGTGCCCTCCCCCTCCTCCCGTACCGCCGCCAGCGCGTCCACCGCGACCGTCAGCCCCTTCAAGGGCTGGATCCGCCCGGCGAACAGGACCACCGGAACGTCCGCCCGCAAGCCCAGGGCCCGTCTCGCCTGTGCCTGGTCGCCCGGGCTGAAGAAGGCGTGGTCGACGCCGGGGGCGACAATGACGATCCGCTCCGGATCCGCCCCGTACAGCTCCACCAGCTGGTTCGCCTCGACACTGCAAGACGCCACGATCGCGTCGGCGCAACCCACGACAGCCGCCTCCGCCTCGGCGCGGCGGGCCGGCTCCTCGGAGGAGATCTCCTCCGGGCTGAAGTCGGCCTTCACCCGGTCGAGGGTGTGGAAGGTGACGAGAAGCGGGAGGTCGAGCTGGTGCTTGAGGGCGTGCCCGGCGATTCCCGACAGCCAGTAGTTCGCGTGGATCGCTTCCACCGGCCTTCCGCTGGCGGCGAGCGAGGCGAGCCGTGCGCCCACCCCTCGAGTCCACGCTCCGACCAGTTCGGGCAGGTGCTCCTTGGCCACCGGGCATCGCGGGCCGGCGGGTACATGGTGCACCCGGAACCCCGGCTCGACATCGACCACAGGCGGGCTGTCAACCGACTCGGTCCTGGTGAACACCTCGCACTCGACGCCGGACCGGGCAAGAGCGGCGGACAGCTCGCGGACGTAGACGTTCATCCCGCCGCCGTCGCCGGTTCCGGGCTGGGCGAGCGGAGAGGTGTGCATCGAAAGCACCGCCAGGCGGGGCATCAGCTGCCTATCTCCTCTGCCGCCTCGCCGATCGAGGCCGAGACGGGAGGGGCAGGAGGCGCCGGCGAGGCGGCGTCATTTTCACGGCGGAAGGACAAGTAGATGCGCAGCAGTGCCTGTTTCTGCTCCTCGCTGAGCGACGAGTCGCCGAGGATCGCCCGGCTCAGATCGCCCTCTCCCTCGTGGGGCTCCAGGATGCCGGCACGGATGTACAGCGTCTCCGCCGAGATGCGAAGCGCCTTTGCGATCTGCTGAAGGATCTCGGCCGACGGCTTTCGAAGGCCGCGCTCGATCTGGCTCAGGTACGGGTTGGATATACCCGCCATGTCCGAGAGCCTCCGGACCGACAACCTGGCCACCGACCGCTGCTCCCGGATGAACTCCCCAAGCTCCCGCCAGGGGTCGGGCAGGTCCTTCATGCCGCGAGCAGCTCCGCCACCAGGTCGAGCAGCTGGACCGAGGAGAACGGCTTGGTCAGGAACGCGTCGGCTCCGGCCTGCCGGCATTCGTCTTCGAGGCGGGGGTCGTCGCGGGCGGTCAGGATTACGACCTTGACCTTGTCATGGTCGAGGCGCCGGCAGACCTCCACACCGTCAAGGCCGGGCATCATGATGTCGAGCACCACAACCGCGGGGTGGACCTCGGTAGCGAGCTGCAGCGCTGACTCCCCGTCGCGCGCCTCGGCCACTTCGAACTCGTCTGCTTCCAACACGGCTCTCACCAACCTACGGATCATCTCGTCATCGTCGACAACAAGAACCATCCGCGGCCGACCCACGGTCACGGCAGAAGGCTGTCTACCGTGGCCTCGCCCGTACGGTAACGACGGACGATCTCCTCCTGTAAACGGTCCAACACGTCGAACACCTCCCGCCGGAGCCCCGACACCTGCCGCTCGAGCTCGACCAGCCGATTGATCGCCCCGGCGAGCTCCTCGGAGTCAACCTCGGTCACGTTCGCCAGCCGGCTCTCCGGCATCGCCGCTTCGAGCCGCCCCTCGAGGCCGGCGTCGAGCTCGCCCGGACCCATGAGCGCCGGCAGCCGGCCGAGACCCGGCGCATGGACATGCTCGGACAGGATCGACGGCAGCTGATCCACCAATTCGGTGAGGCTCTCGTGCTCGCCGGCCTCGCGCCGGCGCTGCTCCGCCAAAACGATGTCGAGCCGCCCCTGCACGATCCGGCGCAGATATGAAAGCCCGGTCTCCACGACCGTCGCTTCGTCCCTGCGTGAGCGAAGGTCCCCTAAGGGCCACGATTCGAGACCCTCGAGGTAGCCGGGTGCCATTACGTCTTCGAGTCGAGCCACCGCCGGGGGAGGCTATCGCACGCGGCTGGGCGCAGGACTCTCGCCGGTACGGGTGGCGTCAACGATGGAGCAGCAGCGACACTCCGGCAACCCACGCCGGCCCCGCCAGCACCAGCGAGTCGATCCGACGCAGCGCCGGCAGCCGCTCCGATCCCGCCACCCTCTCCGCCAGGACCACTCCGGCCGGGCAAAGCACGCCGAGCAATCCGAACATGACCCACGGCCGGGAGCCGCTGAACGGTGGGACGAACACTGCGGCTACGAACACTGCCGCGGCTCCAAGACTGAGGAGCCCCGCGCCGATCCCCGCCACCCCGCCGGCGACTCTGCGGCTCCCGTTCACCCAGCAGGCCAAGTCGTAGGCGCAAACGCCGGCAACGAGCGTCAGCGCCAAGTTCCAGCCCTGGTCGGCCGCTGCTACGACCGAGGCGCAGGCGACTGCCGGCCCGAGGAGCGCATAGAGCAGAGCCCATGGACGGCGTTGGGGGATGAGGAAAAAGGAAACGCCCGCCGCGACCACAGCCGCGCCCAAAGATGCGCCCGCCGCGGCCGCCACGCCGGCCAGCGCTGCCGCGGGCAGAACGACGGTCAACAACGCTGCGGTCGTGGTTGCCAGAGAAGCCGGACGTCGGGTGCGGCGCTGACGGCTCGCGCTGCGGGCCAACGAGACCGCAGCCACCACACCGACCGGGGTGACGACCGCGGCCGCCGCGTAGGGCGATGTGGCCACCGCAGCCAAAAGAGCACCGGCCCAGACCAGCCCTCCGAGAGCGGTAGGGAAGATTCGTTCAGCTGATCGGTCCGGGTGCGGCTTTCCCCGAATCTGTTTGGCTGCGCGTTTGCCGGCGGGCTGTTTCTTGGTCTTGGTCCTGGCCGGCCCGGGCGTCTCAGTCGGCTGTCGCTGCGACTTGGAGCCGGTCCTTTTCGTCGGGGTGGCCACCGTGGTCGCGGTCGCGCTGGCCGGGCTCAACCTCCCGACACCGGCGGCAGGACGGCCACTTCGTCACCGTCGCGAAGCCGGGCCGACAACGACGCAGGCTCTCCGTTCACCCACACCCTCGACCCATCGAGCACCGCCGAAAACGCCTCGCCGAACTTCGCTCTCGCAGCCTCCAATACTTCCGAGACGGTCGCGCCGACGAGCTGGTCCCGGGAGGTCCCGGCGGTCTGACGGGCCGCGGCGAACAGTCGCAGGGTCACTTCGGTAGGTCTCCCACCTGCGCCGGCGCGCTCCATTGCGAGGTCCACGTCCTTCTCCGGGGGCCACCATACCGGCGTGTAGCCTTCCGGGGCCATGCCGGGTTCTTTCCTTTTGCTCCGCCACGCCCAGTCGGAGTGGAACGCTTTGGGGCTGTGGCAGGGGCAGGCCGACCCGCCCCTTTCCGCACCCGGTCGCCGGCAGGCCGCTTCCGCGGCGGCCCGAATCGCTTCGGAGTCGTGGTTCGACGGTTTCGACCTCGTCGTGTCGTCCGACCTCGCGAGGGCTGCCCAGACCGCGGAGATTCTGGGAGACGAACTCGGGCTAGGCGTTTCACCCGTTCTCGACAAAGGGCTTCGTGAGTACGACGCCGGCGAGTGGAGCGGCCTCACTTTGGCCGAGATCGAGGCGCGTTGGCCGGGCGAGGTCGACCGGTTCACCCAGGGCCTGGTTTCTTCGCCACCCCGGGGCGAGGACCGGCGCTCCTTCGACGCCCGGGTCGCGGAGACGGCTCGCCGGCTAGCCGCACTCGCGGACACGACCGGTGCGAGGGGGTTGCTCGTGGTCGCGCACGGTGGTGTCGTAGGTGCCGTCGCCCGCTGCGCCGGCCTGGTCCGGGTCCACACCGGGCACCTGGCCGGGTACCGGGGCCGGCACGACGAACGTGGTCTTTTTCCCGAGGAGCCGGTGGATCTGCTCGAGGCGCCCGAGCTCCCAATAGGTGTAGTCGCCGATAGCGCTTAGTTGTCGCAGGCGTGGGCTAGCTTCGCCCGCCATGAAGGTGGAGGTCGTCCGCAGCCCGCGGAGACGCAAGACGGTCCAGGCGCGGCAGGTGGGCGGCGTGCTGCGGGTCTCGATCCCGGCCACGATGACCAGGGCGGAGGAGGAGCGTTGGGTCGCCGAGATGATGCGGCGGATGGAGCGGCGGGAGGCCACCCGGGGAATCGATCTCGAAGAACGGGCCCGAACGCTCGCCGGCCGCTACGGGCTGCCCATGCCGGACGTCATCCGGTGGGTCGATAACCAGGAGTGGCGGTGGGGCAGTTGCACGCCCGCCGACCGGTCTGTCCGGATCTCGTCGCGTCTGGTCGGAGAGCCCTCCTGGGTGCTCGATTATGTGATCGTGCACGAGCTCGCCCATCTTGTGGTTCACGGGCACAGTCCCGCCTTCTGGGAGCTGGTCAACCAGTACCCGCTCGGGGAGAGGGCTAGAGGCTTCCTCATCGCCCGCGGGGTGGATCACGACGACGAGTAACCCGCACGACCCCCAGGTGAAGATCCGCGCCCAGGCGTCGGGCGTTGCCACCGCCGGCCTCGCACGCCTGCCGATCACGGGGCGGCGGGTCGTGCTGGTGAGAATTGAGGGCGACAGCCGGAGGGGCGCGCTCTCCGCCAGCGACAGCGAGACGATCGCGGCGGGCGCCCGCATGGCGCGCGACACGCGGCTGCCTGTGGTGGTGGTGCTGGCGTCGTCGGGGGCGGACGTTTTCGAAGGGGTGGCCGCGCTGGACGGTTGGGGTCGCGCGGCGAGGGCTCTTGCGGATTGCTCCGGGGTGGTGCCAGTGGTGATGGTCGCCTACGGGCTGGCTGTCTCCGGGCCGGCGCTCCTATTGGGCATGGCGGATTTGGTGGTGATGACCCCCGAGGCGGTGGCATACGTGTCGGGACCGACGGCTGTGGCGCAGATGACCGGACTGCACCTGCTGCCCGAGCAGCTCGGCGGCCAGCGGGTGCACGCCCGCAGCACGGGTATTGCGGCGCTGCTGGCCGAGGACACCGACCGAGCTCTCGATGCGGTCGACGATGTTCTCGCCTATCTGCCCGATCACGTTGATGACGAGCCGCCGGCGTGGACCCCGGGCGATCCGCCGGACCGGTCGACCCCGGAACTGCGTGACCTGCTGCCGACCAGCGCGACTGGTTCCTATGACGTGCGGAAGGCGATCTCGGCCATCGCCGACGACGGGGAGATCCTCGAGCTGCGCGCCGGGTGGGCCCCCCAGATCAGCACCGTGCTGTGCCGCATCGCCGGCCGGCCCGTCGGCGTTGTCGCCAATCAGCCGCAGTCGATGGCGGGCACGCTCGACATTGCCGCGTCGCAAAAGGGGGCCAGGTTCGTCTCGTTCTGCGACTCGTTCAACGTCCCGCTGCTGACCATGGTGGACACACCGGGCTTCATGCCGGGGAAGGACCTGGAGTGGAGGGGGATGATCCGGCACGGGGCGCAGTTGGTTTTCGCGTATGCGGAGGCGACCGTCCCCCGGGTGTGTCTGGTTCTACGCAAGGCCTACGGGGGGGCCTACATCGTCATGGACTCGAAGGGAATGGCGAACGACCTGTGTCTGGCGTGGCCGTCCGCGCAGATCGCGGTGATGGGCGCGCAGGGCGCTGTGCAGATCCTCCACCGCCGCGAGGACGCCGACACCCAGGCCCGTCTGGTGGAGCGGTACGAGGAGGAGTACCTCAACCCTTACGTGGCGGCCGCCCGCGGTTTCGTCGACCAGGTGATCGACCCCGCCGACACCCGCAAGGCGGTCGCCGGCGCCTTTCGCATGCTCGGGACCAAGCGGGAGCGGATCGTCAGCCGCAAACACGGGAACGGCCCGCTCTAGCCCGGGGACTGCGCCGGATCGCTTCTAGTCGGGGAAGGCTGGATCGCCGCAATCAGCCGGGCCCGTCCATGCTTCGCACGAAAACGGGGCCCGGCCACTTCCGGCGCCAACCGTCCCCGACCACTCACCCGCCGGCCTCCAAGACCTGGCCGCGCTCTCTGGCGTCGCCGGGCGTCCCAGACCTGGACGCGCGCTCTGTTTGGTACGCGATTTTGGCTCTGGGTCCCGGAACGCGCTGTTTTCGGGCCGTTTCGTCGCCCAAAGGCGGACCCGCGGTCCAAGCACACGGCCATCCGGACTTGTTGAGTCATTCTCGGTGTCGGAGAGCGCGATAAGTGGTCGATTGCGACGCCGAGAACGGAATGACCGGGTGGGAACGCCGTCAGACAGCGGAATCATTCAAGGGCCCTAATCGCCAGGGTGCTTGACAAGGAGAAGCGGGCATCGGGATCTGCGGAGGCATCCCTCTGTAACCGAGCCGAGGAGCAGTCGGTGATGCGAGCCTTGCCTTCGAGCCCCAACCACCAGCATCGCTGCATCGGCGGAAACCTCGGTAAGTCGCTCAGCCGGCGGTCCGTCAAGGGCAGCGACCGAATGAGGTACGCCGGCCTGTTCACATCGCGACGACGAGCGGTCGAGGACTTCCTCCGCGTAGGTCGTTGAGTCAGCGACGCCCAGGGGTGCGATCGGGGCCAACACCGCGGCTTCCTCTACAGACGATACGTGGACGAGAAGCAGGCGCCGCTTGCTCTTGAGGGCCTCGTTGATGGCCCAATCCAGGGCTCGGTCGCTGCCTTCCGAGCCGTCCACCCCTATGACGATGACGCCAGAATCAACTCGCTGGCGGACATCATCGACCATTGTCGGAACCTACTGCGCGGGGCCAGTCGACCCGGAGTGGAGGGTCCGTTCGGCTACGGGTGCCTTGCCGCGGATCTTGAACCTTGCCGGCGGCAACGCAAGTGCCGGCGAGGGCAAAGCAATCACATCGAACAGGTGATTACGCCCGGCGTGACTGAGGCTGAAGTGGAAGCGGAACTCACGTCCGTACACGCAGACGGATCGCGGGCCCTGATCCCGCAGAAAGGAAGACCGGCTCCATGTCGCTCTCAGACCAGCTCAGCACCCTCGCCGCCCGGGCCAAGGAGGCCGAGGATCATGTTTCCGCGGCCCAGAAGAAGGCCAAGGATGCTATCCAGCCCGACATTGATTCGGCTCGCCAGTCAGCAGCAGCCCGGGGTGATGCGCTCCGCAAGAAGGCTGCCGATACCAAGGGAAAGGCCTCATCGGGGTGGGACAACATGCAGCGATCCTGGAACCAGCACCTCGCCGACCTTCAGAAGAATTTCGAGGACAAGAAGGCCGAGCACGATCTGAAGTCCGCTCAGCGGAAAGCCGACGGCGCCTATGAGGACGCGGAGTGGGCGATCGACTACGCGTCGGCGGCGATCGACGAGGCGGAGTACGCCGTATTGGAAGCAACGGCCGCCCGCAAACAGGCAGACCAGCTAGCAGCCAAGGCCTGAGTACGCCGGCATTTCGGTCCTCGAGCTCATTCTCGGCGAGGAGGGTGGGCCGCCGGGGTCTCGAAACCCGCACTGCCGAAACATACTTGACGGCTCGGCTGGTCCAATCCCAAGGGCCCTTTAGGCGTGCGCAGGAATACATGTCGTATACGCACGTATGTTCGACTACCGTGGGACTATGCACTCGACCCCGACGGCGACAGCCACAAAACGGTGTTGTACTTGTGGTGCGGTCAAGCCGGTGACCGAGTTCAACAAGCGAAAGAAAGCCAAGGATGGGCTCCAAGCGCGCTGCAGGAATTGCTATAGGCGCTGGCACGCTGCCAATAAGGATCGCCACAACGAGCAGATCCACGCTCGCAACCGCCGAATCCGCCGCGAGGTGATGGAGAGGATCCGCCAATATCTGCTCGACCATCCCTGTGTCGATTGCGGTCAGAACGACCTACGAGTCCTTGAGTTCGACCACATCGGCCAGAAGGTATCCGAGGTGTCAAGGATGGTTCGTCTCGGTGCAACGTGGGCAGCGATCATCTCCGAAATCGCCAAATGCGAAGTGCGGTGTGCGAACTGCCACCGAATCCGAACCTACGAAAGAGCAGGATCCGCGCGGGCGCTCTGGGTCGACGTTCAGCGGGAGTGGGCCGCCGGGGCCTCGATCCCCGCACCAGAAGATTAAAAGTCTCCTGCTCTACCAAGATGAGCTAGCGGCCCGGGGACACCTTAGTGGTCGACCAGGAGCGCCACGCCCCGAGGGTCGCTTGAGCCGTGGGCTGCTACCCACACATTCGACGAGCCGTGAGACAGATCGCAGGTTGGGCTCTCTCGATCACCATC
>CAZCCS010000093.1:0-8161 GCA_964497005.1 uncultured Acidimicrobiaceae bacterium
CTTGGCGGTGAGCTTCTCGCCGGATTCCAACGTTGCTTGCGCGGACTGGCCTTCCTGGATGATTTGGCCCAAGCGCATCTCGTCGGCCTTGGTGAGCAGCGGGAAGCTACCGGCCTCGTCGAGGTAAAGACCTAGAAGATCGGGGGAGTGAGAAACAGACTGATTCATTGCAATGAGAAATAACCACGGGGGGCCCCGCATTATGCCGCGCGTTCCGGTATTACATGTGTGACAAAAGGCACAAGCGTCAAGACAGGAGAAGGCATGAACGACGCCGAGATCGTCCAGCAGATCGATCAACTCGTTGAACAAGAACACGATTTGGAGCGCCGGCATGCCGCCGAAGGGCTCCCCGAGGAGGAGCGGAGACGCCTCGACGAGATCGAGGTGAGGCTGGACCAGTGCTGGGACCTGCTCCGCCAGCGGAGGGCCCGCAGGGACGCCGGCCAGGACCCCTCGGAAGCCCATGTACGCGCGGCCGAGGTGGTGGAGCGCTACCAGCAGTAGCCCGCTCTCAGCTCCTCCCGGTGAGGAGGGGCGGCCACTCCGATGATGCGGTCGGCCCGTTCACGGTCGTCTAGGCCGCGCAGGTCCGCAACCCCGTATTCGGTTACGACGACATCGACGTCGGACCTCGGCGTGGAGACGCGCTCCGGGGCGGCGACGATGGTCGAACGCCTTCCGGCCGTCGCCGGCAACGCCAAGGCGGATAGCCCTCCGGGAGACCGGGAGGCTACGGCAGCGAAGTCGGGGTGGCCCCCGGCGCCCGACACGACCCGACCCCCGACGGTCTCGACGTTGGTCGCACCGTCCAGGCCGACCTGCAGGCCCGTGTTGATGGCGACGAACCTTTCGATGCCCGAGATGGCGGTGAGGTCGTGAGTGTGCTCGACGCCTCGCAGGCGAAGTCGTCCGTCGTTGACCATCTGTCGGAGGGCGCCACTCCCCCACAGGTAGGCGGCCTCGGCCGGCGCCTCCAGCAGGCCGGCATCCGCGAGTGATACGAGCTCGTCGGTAACCAGGCCTGAGCGGACGAGGACCGGCCGGCGCAGCGACGCGACGACCGACGCGCCTATGACACCCGGTCCCCACTGGATCGTGGCGCCGTCCGGGATGAGGCCGGCGACCAGCTCACCGATCCGCTGGTGCGCTGGGCCGGGCTCATTGCCGGGGGGCGGATCGGGGGGAGCGATCCGGTCGATCACGGCGGTGATCTCGCGAGAAATCACTGGTGCGCCTTCGAGGGGTTTGCCCGGCCATCTTTCTACGACGACGGCCCTCGCATGGAGCAGTGCTGCGGCGAGGACACCCGGGCTGTGCGCCAGCCGGAAGCCCGAGCTGGTCTCGTGCGCTCCGACGACGAGCACGTCAGCTCGCAATCGCCCCGCGAGAAGCCCCGGGATGGCTGACAGCCTCGCAGGGAAGGCCGTGACCCTTCCTGCCGCCACCGCGGCTCGAGTGCCCTGCCCGGTGAGGAATGTGGTGACGGGAAGCTCGGTCGTCGAAAGCCACGGTGGCTCGCGGACGATCCACCCGAGAAGCACCTCGGGCCCTTCGACTCCCGTAACCGAGGCGACCAGTGCCGGGTCGGGCAACGGTCCGTCGGGGCCGTCGGCCATGACGATCAGCGGGCGCCGGCGTTCGAGCTCGCCGGGGGCCGTCAAGGGGAGGCGAGGGTCAGAACCGGGATCGCCTCGCTGCCCGGCGGGCGCTCGAACGCAATCCGGAGCGGCATGCCCTCCCCGAGCCGGGAGGGGTCGACGCCGACGAGTTGTGCCCACATCCACGGACCCTCTTCCAGCTCCCCGATCGCGACGATCGTCGGGTCAGGCTCCGGCCCTTCGGCATCGACCCGCCTGCCAGGGACCACCGTCCAGCTCACCAGCTTCGCCCTTCCCGACGCCGCCTCCCACCCGAGATCAGGGCTCGCACACACCGCGCACTGGGTTGCCTGTGGTTTCGAAGCGTGGCCGTGTTGCACGCAACGCCGGATCAGGTAGACGCCGGACGCGGTGCCATCGAAGAACTCTTCCGTCGGTTCGTCGCGCCCGACCGCCTGCAGGTTCACGACGGACCGGTCCCGAGTACGAGGGTGGCGTGATGGTCGAGGATTCCCCCGTTCCCGCTCACCAATGCGACGTCGTGCGTATCCACCTGGCGGTCTCCGCCCTGGCCGCGCACCTGGATGATCGCCTCTGACAGCGGGGTCATTCCCCACATGTAGTAACCAGACAACTGACCACCCCCGGTGTTCAGCTTGAGCCGCCCGCTAGGGCCGATGGCGCCGCTCGACACGAACGCTCCCCCTTCGCCCTTGCCGCAGAAGCCGTAGTCCTCCAACGACACCAGGACGGTGAAGGTGTAGCAGTCGTACAGCTGCGCCACGTCGATGTCTCCGAGTTTGACGCCCGCCATCGCGAGCGCCTCCGGCCCGGAACGAGCCGCGCCCGTGACGATCCCGAAGTCATCATCATGTTCAAAGAGACGGCCGGGATGACACTGCGCCCACCCGTTGACATACACCGGTGGCTGGCGGAGATCGGCCGCGCGTTCCTCCGAAGTGACAATCACGGCGACACCGCCGTTGGAGACCAGACAGCAGTCGAGCAGCCTGAAGGGATCGGCGATCAACCTCGAGTTGCGGTGGTCGTCCAAGCTGATCAGGTCACGCTTGGTCGCCCGAGGGTTGAGGGCGGCCCACTCCCGTTGCGCGACCGCGATCGCTCCGAGATCGTCAGTCGTGGTGCCGAAGCGGTTCATGTGCCTTCGGGCCGCCAACGCGTAAAGCGTGTTGGCGCCGATCGCTCCCGCAGAAATCAACAGACCGCTCCACCCGTGCAGCGTCGGCTTGGCCAGCTCGGCGTGGGTCGCTTCAGCTTCGGCGGAATCGCCGCCCGGCTTCACCGTGGGTGTCTGTGGCCTCCGCCTGGCGCCGTAAACGTCACCCGCCGAGCGTCCAGGCCGCAGCGGCGCATCCGCGAAAACACACACCACCGCCTCCGCCATCCCCGCCTGCACCGCCATGGACGCGAACTGAACCATCGAGCCGGCGGTCGACCCGAAGCCCTGCATCTCCGACAGCAGGCGAAGATCTTGAAGCCCAAGCTCGCGCTGGAGCCCGAGCCCGACCCCTGCCGTGGTGCCGTTCGAAGTCAGAAGCCCATCCACGTCGGCCAGATCCAGGCCCGCGTCGGCGAGCGCCAAGCGGACGGCCTCGGTCGCGAAACTCGTGGCGGAGCGCCCGTAGATCGCTCCCATTTCGGTCAGGCCGAGCCCGGCGATGACGGGTCTTCTGCCGTTCCCTGCAGTCACGGCGGTCACGTTAGTTAGTGCCGGTAGGGTCTCGGGCGTGCTCGCACTTCTTTTTCCTGGCCAAGGCTCGCAGCGCCCCCAGATGGGAGAGGCGTGGAAGGACCACCCGGCGTGGAGCGTCGTCGGCAGGCTCTCCGCAGCGACCGGCCGTGACGTCGCCGGACTGCTTCTCCAAGCGGACGCGGAGACGCTGAAGGCCACACGCAACGCGCAGCTCGCCGCTTTCGCGCTGAGCCTGGTCACTTTGCAGGCAGCGCGCGCGAGTGGTTTGGGCTACACGCCGGTAGGAGCGGTCGCCGGCCACAGCCTCGGTGAGTACACGGCGCTTGTTGCCGGCGGCGCCCTCGACGCCGAGGAGGGGGCGAGGCTTGTCGCCGCTCGCGGTGAGGCGATGCAACTGGCCGCCGATTCGCAATCCGGGACGATGGCCGCGGTGCTGGGTCTCGGGCCCGAAGAGGTGGCCAAGGCGTGCTCTTCGGTCGAGGGGGCGTGGCCGGCCAACGACAACGCCCCCGGCCAGGTCGTCATCGCCGGCACCCCCGCCGGCGTCGAGGCGGCCTCCGAAGCCGCCCGCGAGCTGGGGGCGAAGAGGGTGATGCCTCTGGCGGTGGGCGGCGCGTTCCACTCGCCGCTGATGGCGCCGGCGCAGCCGAAACTCGACGAGGCGCTGGCCGGCGCGCACTTTCACTCCAGCGACGTGGACGTCGTCGCCAACGTGGACGCCAGCGTCCACCGCGACGGCTGGTTCGAACTGCTGTCAGCGCAACTCGTGTCGCCTGTCCGTTGGCGGGAGTCTCTTTTGGAGCTGCAGCGAATGGGCGTGACTCATTTCCTGGAGCTGGGTCCGGGGACCGAGCTGTCAGGGATGGTCAAGCGGACGGTGGAGCCGTCGCAGCGGGCCAACGTGGCGACCCCTGCGGACCTGGATGGGCTGACGGAGTTCCTCGAAGGAGTCCGGTAGGACCCGCCGAGCGTGATTCAGGGGGTGCCGACGAGCTCGTCGCGCAGCTCGCGTTTGAGGATCTTGCCCGCGGGGTTGCGCGGTAGGGGGCCGTCGTAGAACCAGATCTTGACGGGAACCTTGAAGGCGGCGAGCCTCGAACGAACGTGCTCCTGCAGCTCAGATTCCGAAGCGTCGAAACCCGGCCGCAGCTGCACGACCGCGGCGGGTTCCTCACCTAGCGTCGGGTGGCTCACCGCGATGATCGCCGCCTCGGCGACAGCTGGATGCTCGTAGAGGACGTCTTCTATCTCGACGCTGTAGATGTTTTCGCCGCCGCGGATCAGCATGTCCTTCGCCCGGTCGACGATGTACACGAAACCTTCGTCGTCGATGCGCGCGACATCCCCGGTGTGGAGCCAGCCGCCCGAAAAGGTCTCGGCCGTGGCTTCGGGTTTGCCCCAGTAACCCTTCACGACGTTCGGACCCTTGATGAAGAGCTCGCCGACCGCGCCTGTAGGAAGATCCTTCCCGTCAGGATCGACAACCTTGACGGTCACGACTGGGACTGGCGGCCCAACGCTGTCGGGCTTTCTCACGTAATCGTCACCAGTGTTCATGGTCGACAACGACGATGTCTCCGTGAGTCCGTACCCGTTCGATGCCGGAACCGAGCCGAAGTGCTCCTGGATCCTCCTGACCAGGTCCGGCGGTGCGGGGGCGCCGCCGTAACCGACGCTCTTTACGCTGGAAGTGTCTCGCGACGCGAAGTCGGGATGATCCAGCACCTGCATGACCATCGTTGGCACCCCGCCGAAGGTGGTGATCTTCTCCCGCTCGATCAGCTCGAGGGCTCGTCCAGCGTCCCACCGCCTCATGATCACCAGCTTCCCGCCGGCGAGGGTGTTGGTGACCAGGATCGAATGGCACCCGGTGGCGTGGAAGAACGGAACCGAAAGCAGGTATGCGTTCTGGGTGCTGTCGGCGCTCGGGTCCTTGCCCGAACGCAGGCCGCTCCGGACGTTCACGTATATGAGGCTTATCGGGTTGGTGCAGATGTTGCGGTGGGTGCCCATCGCGCCTTTCGGCCGGCCGGTGGTGCCGGAGGTGTAGAAGATCGTGGCGTCGTCATCGGTATCGATGTCGAGCTTCGGAAGCTCCACGTCGTCCGGCACCTCGCCGATCACGTCCTCCCAGCGCAACATTCCGGACGGCGGGGCTTCGGACGCACGCGCCACGATCGAGGCCTTCAGGCTCGGCACGCCACCAAGATGGGGCGCAATCCTCTTTGCCCGCTCGTCGTCGGCGATCAGAACCTTGGTTCCGGAATCGGCGAGCCCGTACTCGAGCTCCTCCCCCGTCCACCATGCGTTGAGCGGCACCACGATCGCGCCGGCGGCGGCGGCGGCCCAAAAGGCTACGGACCATTCGGGGTAGTTGCGCATGGCGATGGCCACCCTGTCGCCCTTGGTCACCCCGAACCGGTCGCGCAGGATGTTGGCCAGGTGGGCGCAAGTGCGGAAGTGCTCCTGGAAGGTCATCCGCTCGTCTTCGTAGACCAGAAAAACCTTGTCGCCGTGGGCTCGGCTGATCGTGAGTATGTCGCCGAGCGCGGCGGGGCAGTTCTTCCAGACCTTCGTCGGGATGCCCCGGATCTCCACGTCGTCGGTTTCGAACATCTGGCCGGGTGCGGTCAGCTGGGCGTCCGCTTCTGCCACCGACATTGAAGACGACTCAGCCATTGAAAAAAGACACGGTCATACGATGAACAGTTCCCGCCAACTGCCGAGCCTCACGCGTGCCTGGGCCGGGGTCAGGGTGAGGGTCTCGACCCGAACCGCGTCAACGATCTCGCGCTGGTCCCAGTATTGCTCGGCTGCCCCTCGGAACATCGGCTTGCGCCAGGCGATCAGATCGTTCGGCACATCACCAGCTTGAACCCCGATGTAGCCCCAGATGATGTACGCCCACTCCATGTCGTAAATAACCGGCGCCCGGCCGAAGTGGGAGGCTCTGCGCGCCCCGCACGCGAAGCACCCCGCGACCACGTCCTCGCCGTGCTCGCCCTCGGTCAGCACCAGCTTGGGCTGCAGCCTCCGCGCGAGCTTCAACCCGTAGCCCAGGTCGGGACCAGGTGAGCCGAGACGGGGCCCCTTCGGCTGTTCCAAATCCAGCTCGTCCGCCGGGCGGCCGAGGAACCATTGGGGGGGAGGCGGGAGCAGGGCCGACGGCCTTACGCGGTCGGACGCCTGGACAGGAACGTGGGCAGGTTGGCTCACGACGGTTGATTCTGGTGGGCGTCCTCGTTGTGCAGCAACCCGAACACAATTGAGTCCTGAAGGGCAGCCCACGAGGCTTCGATGACGTTCTCCGAAACGCCGATGGTGGTCCAGGTGCGTTCCCCGTCGGTCGAGTCGATCAGGACTCGGGTGATCGCGGCGGTCCCGCGGCTGGTATCGAGGACCCGGACCTTGAAGTCGGTCAGGTGCACGTGGGCGAGCTGGGGGAACACCGGGCCGATCGCCTTGCGAAGCGCGGCGTCGAGCGCGTTGACCGGCCCGTTGCCCTCCGCCGTGGCGATGACCCGGTCGTCGCCGACGACGACCTTGACGGTGGCCTCGGTGACGAACGTGCCGTCCTCGCGGAGGTCGGTGATCACCCGGTGCGATTCGAGGGTGAAGAACGACTGCTTCCAGCCGGTAGCCGCCCTCATCAGAAGCTCGAGGGAACCGTCCGCGACCTCGAAGTGGTACCCGCGGTGCTCGAGGTCCTTCAGCTGCTCGACGATCCCCGCGAGCAATCCGTCGTCGAGGGACAGACCCAGTTGCTCGGCTTTCAAGGCGACGGTCGATCGGCCTGCCATCTCGCTGACCACGAACCGGGTGCCGTTACCGACGGCCTCGGGATCAACGTGCTCGTATGCGTCGCGCTGACGGGCGATGGCACTGGTGTGAAGCCCCGCCTTGTGAGCGAACGCGGACGCCCCGACGAACGGCTGGTGCGGGTGCGGCGCGATGTTGACGACCTCGGCGATGTGGTGGGCGACAGAGGTGATCCGGGGAAGCCTTTCTCGCCCGATGGTCTCGACGCCCATCTTCAACGACAGGTCGGGCACTGCTGAGGTGAGGTCGGCATTGCCGGTGCGCTCCCCGTACCCGTTGATGCACCCCTGAACCTGGGTGACCCCCATCCTGACCGCCATCAGGGAGTTGGCGACCGCGCAGCCGGAGTCGTTGTGGAAATGGCAACCGAGCGCTGTCCGGGAGTCGAGGCCTTGGCGCAATTCACCGACCACTCGCTCAACCTCGAAGGGAAGGCTGCCGCCGTTGGTGTCGCAGAGCACCAGAACTTCGGCGCCGGCGCCGGCGGCCGCTTCGAGGACGTCGGTGCTGAACCCGGGATTGGCGCGGTACCCGTCGAAGAAATGCTCCGCGTCGAGGAACACCCGACGGCCCTGGGACACGAGGAAACCTACCGAATCCGCCACCATGTCGATCGCTTCGGTCAGGCTGGTCCGCAGCGTCTCGGTGACGTGCCATTCCGCTGACTTGGCCACCAGGCACACGACCGGCGTTTGGGCGGCCAGAAGGTCCGCGAGCACCGGATCGCTTTCCGCCCGACCGCCTGCCTTGCGGGTTGACCCGAAAGCTACGAGCGTCGCGGTCTGCAGCTGAAGGTCGCCCGCGGCCGCCCTTCGGAAGAACTCAGCGTCCTTCGGGTTGGCCCCCGGCCATCCGCCTTCTATGTACTGGACTCCGAGGTGGTCGAGCTGCTCGGCCACTCGCAGTTTGTCATCGACAGTGAGTGACAGTCCTTCCTGCTGGCTTCCGTCCCTCAATGTCGTGTCGTAAATATCGACAGACGAGGGCAGCGCCGGCGTCAACGGCGTGTGGATATGACGGCCGGGCG
>CAZCCS010000093.1:8261-9860 GCA_964497005.1 uncultured Acidimicrobiaceae bacterium
TGGGGTCGGGGCCCCACGCTCCGGAGGAGGATGGGGTTGGGGCCCCATCCGGGCCAGTGTTACGGCCGGGCGTGGGGTCGGGGCCCCACGCTCCGGAGGAGGATGGGGTTGGGGCCCCATCCGGGCCGGTGTCATGGCTACCCGACATGTTCGACCCAGTCCTTGTACCGGTCCACCTTGCCCCTGACCGCAGCGTGGTACACCTCCTGGATCTGCCGGGTCATCGGTCCGGGCTTGCCGTCCCCGACAGCACGGTCGTCGACCGAGGCGATCGGCACGACCTCGGCAGCCGTCCCGGAAAGGAACGCCTCCTCCGCAATGTAAAGGTCCGATCGCAGGATGTTCCCCACCTCGGCCTCGAATCCAAGGTCGCGTGCAATGGTCATCACCGAGCTCTGGGTGATGCCTTCGAGGGCGCCGGCCGCGAGCGGCGGGGTGATGATCTTCCCGTGGCGGACGATGAAGATGTTCTCGCCGGTGCACTCGCTCACGTATCCCTGCGGAGACAGCAGGATCGCCTCGTCGTAGCCGGCCTTGAGGGCCTCGACCTTCGCCATCGACGAGTTGATGTACATGCCAGTGCCCTTAGCCGCCGGCGGCATGGCGTTCGGGGCGTGGCGCTGCCACGAACTGATCTTCATCCGCACGCCGTTGGCGATGCCCTCGTCGCCGAGATACGAACCCCACGGCCACACGGCGATCGAAACGTTGACCGGACAAGGAAGTGGGTTGAGTCCCATCTCGCCGTAGCCGAGGTAGACAATCGGCCTTATGTAGCACTCGGCGAGACCGTTGACCCGGACGGTGGTCTTGGTGGCCTCGATGATGTCCTCGACCGTGAAGGGGACGTCGATCATGAAAATCTTCGCGGAGTTGAAGAGCCTGACGATGTGGTCGGTCAGCCGGAAGACGGCCGGGCCGGACTCGGTCGGGTAGGCCCGAATGCCCTCGAAGACACCGCACCCGTAGTGGAGGGTGTGGGTGAGAATGTGGATGCGGGCGTCGTCCCAGTCGACGAGCTGTCCGTCCATCCAGATCTTCTCGGTCTTGGTGATCGGCATCGGAACTACACCCTTTCTGCGATGGCGTCGCCCACCTGCGTGGTCGACATGTCAGGGAGCGGCGAGAACGCCGCAACCGCTTTGGTGATTCGGGAGGCGGCGTCGCCGGCACCCAGGAAATCCAGCATCATGGCTGTGGATACGATCGCGGCGGTCGGATTGGCTTTGCCCGTGCCGGCGATGTCAGGCGCGGAGCCGTGAACCGGCTCGAACATCGACGGCCCGGTCCTGTCCGGGTTCAGGTTGCCGGAAGCCGCCCGTCCGATGCCTCCAGCTATGGCACCGCCGAGGTCCGTGAGGATGTCGCCGAACAGGTTGTCGGTCACGATGACGTCGTAGCGCTGAGGGCTTTCAACGAAGTAGATGCAAGCGGCATCCACGTGGTTATAGGCAGTTGTGACGTCGGGGTACTCGAGAGCAACTTGGTCGAAGGTGCGCTGCCACAGGTCGCCGGAGAAGGTGAGAACGTTCGTCTTGTGGACGAGGGTGACATGCCGCCGATCGCGCGAACGGGCCAGGTCGAACGCAAATCGCACGC